>JACCXV010000032.1 GCA_013696835.1 Gemmatimonadota bacterium
GCCCGGCCCCCGTGATGTACGAGCTGCAAGCCAAACCGAGCCCCCGCCCGGAGGGCAGCTTCCGGAACCGCTCCCGCCAGCCGGAGGCCTCGACCACCTTCCCGATGCAGGCGCCGAGGCCCATCGAGCCGATGCGCAGCCAGTTGGCCGTCACCGACCCGGCCGGCTGCAGGTGCGCCAGGCGCATGTCGGCCGGGTCGAGGCCAAGCTCCTCGGCGATCTTGTCGAGCTGGACCTCGAGCGCGAAGCGCGGCTGGGGCGTCCCGTGGCCGCGCTTCGGCCCGCAGGGCGGCTTGTTCGTGAACACGCGCACGCCGTCGAAGCGGTAGCGGGGGATCTCGTACGTCACCGTCTGCAGGGCGCCCGTGTAGTACGTGGATGCCACGCCGTAGCTGCCATACGCGCCGCCATCCAGGTACGAGCGGAAGTGCATCGCCGTGATGGAGCCGTCCGTGCGGTAGCCGGTCTTCACGGACATCAGCACGGGATGGCGGCCGCGGTGGCAGTAGAAGACCTCCTCGCGCGTGAGGCAGATCTTCACGGGCCGGCCAGTCACGAGCGAGAGCTTCGCGACCACGATCTCGTGCGAGAAGGGATCGCTCTTGCCGCCGAAGCCGCCCCCGTTCGGGGTGGCGATCACGCGGATGCGTGCGGGCGGCATCTCCAGCACCTGCGCGAGTGCGCGATGCACGTAGTGCGGGGTCTGGGACGAGGTCCAGAGCGTCAGGTGCCCATCCGGCTCCGCGTGCGCGAGCGCGGCGTGCTGCTCCATCGGCAGGTGCGTGTTGCCCTGGTAGAAGAACAGGTCCTCACGAACCCGCTCGGCCTCGCGAAAACCCTCCTCGACGTCGCCGAACTCGAGCGCCACGAGCTTGTGGATGTCGGGGCTCAGGCCGTCCACGCCAGCTCTGCCGGCAGCCCTCCCGCCTGCTCCTCCTTCAGGCCGCATGACCGCGGCGTCCCCGTTCTTCCGCGCCCCGATCCCCTGGCCATCCCCATAGTCCTGGATCGGCTCGGCCGGCGCGTCCGCGTTCATCCAGTGCAGTCCGCGGCCGTGCCCGCGGCCGTGCCCGCGACCCTGAGTCCCTCCGGGACCGCGCCCGTCCCCTGCGTCGTCCACGCCGAGTGCGGCCTGGATGGAGCCCACGGAGCGGAGCGGCTCGTAGACGACGTCGATCAGCTCGATGGCCGCCTCCGCGACGTCCTCGTCGATCGCCGCCACCGCCGCGACGGGATCGCCCACGAACCGCACCTTCCCACGGCAGAGCGCGTGCTCGTCCTGGCTCACCGGAAGGATGCCGAAGGGGATCGGCAGGTCGTCGCCGGTCAGCACGGCGAGCACGCCGGGGAGCGCGCGCGCGCGGGCGATGTCGATGGAAGCGATCCGGGCGTGCGGCTGGGTCGAGCGCAGGAGCTTCGCGTGCAGCATCCGCGGAAGCGAAAGGTCGTCGGCGAAGAGCGTCTGACCGGTCACCTTCGCGTGCGCGTCCACCTTCACCAGCGGGCGGCCGACGACACGCATCGCGGCGCTTACCCCCGACCCAACGACTCCGGACGTCGTCTCCCGGTTCACGAAGGCTCCCGCAGCATCGGCGATCCCCGCATCCGTTGGGCGGCGAGCTCCACGGCCTCGTAGATCTTGAGGTAGCCCGTGCAGCGGCAGAGGTTGCCGGCCAGCGCCTCGCGGATGCGATCCCGGGAGGGAGCGGGCTCGGCATCGAGCAGCGCCTTGCCGGCCAGCAGGAACCCCGGGGTACAGTAGCCGCACTGGGCCGCGCCCAGCTCCGCGAACGCCTGCTGCAGGGGGTCGAGCCCGGCGGGAGTCGCCAGCCCCTCCACCGTGGTGATCTCGTGCCCGAGCGTCTCGAGGGCGAGTGCCAGGCACGAGAGCACCGGGCGCCCGTCCAGCAGCACGGTGCAGGTGCCGCACTCGCCCAGCTCGCAGCCGTGCTTCGTTCCGGTCAGCCCGACGTCCTCCCGGAGGACCTCGAGCAGGGTGTGATGGGGCGCGAAGGCGACGGCGAGCTCTTCGCCGTTCACCCGCAGGACGCCCAGCACCTTTCCGGCCGTGGCCTCGGGCTGCTGACGTCGCAGGATCTGCAGGAGAGACTCCGTCATGGGCGCACGTTATCCTTGGGCGCGCACCTCCCCCCGTCAACCTGGGGGAGCTGCGCCCATCCCGGGAGCGGTGTGCGTCACATCTCCGAGCTCGAGGGCATCTTCCTGCCCGTGGGACCAATGCTGCAGATCGACCGGGTGGTCGAGTGCACTGCCGAGGGGGTCGTGTGCGAGACCGACCTCGAGGGGAATTGGGTGTTCGCCGTGCACTTCCCCGGCGACCCCATCTTTCCCGGGAGCCTGCTCGTGGAAGGCGCCGGCCAAGCGATCGCGATCTGGGCCTGGGAGTCGGGACTCAGGGGCGAGCCGCGACTGGTGAAGGTGGGCGCCGAGTTCCGCAGCCCGGTGGTGCCCGCCGACCGCGTCCTGACGTACACGGGGACGCTGAAGCGGCGGCGAAACCTCTGCGTGGGCAGCGTGGAAGTGGCGGCCGGGGGGCGCAGCGTCGCGCGCGTCACCGGGTCGCTGATGGTGACGCACACGCGGCAAGGCGGGCTTTAGCACTCTCCATCCCGGCTTGCTATTTTACCCGCCCGGGATAGCTTGGCCGTCCCTTTTTCAGGGCCGATCCGCATGGCAGCAGCCCTGTCACCCCAGTCGCGCGAGAGCTCCCGCGACCCCGGCCGGAAGCGCCCGCCGGACGATCGTGACGCCGCGCGCGCGGACCTGGGCCGCTACACGACTGCGGGGTTCCAGTTCGGCGGCGTGCTCCTGGCCTTCGCGGGGCTTGGCTACTGGCTCGATACACGCTGGAGCACGCTTCCCCTCCTGACCCTCGTGGGAGCGGCAATCGGGGGGGTGGGCGGCTTCCTTCACCTCTACCGCTCCCTCACCGGCGGCCGGGAGCGGGAACGATCACCCTGACCGACAGCGGGCTGCGGTACCCGGCGCTCGTGGCCATCCTGACGGGCCTGGCCGCGCTGGCCGGAAAGCTGGCTCTCGAGGGTGGCTCGCGCGCGAGCCGGCCGGGCACGTTCGCCGTCTACGTCGCGGGCATTTGCCTGGCGGCCGCTTCCTCCGCGGCCGGATTCGCTGCGCTGCAATGGGCATCGCGCCGCGGATCGGCGAGCTTGCGCGCGGCCCTGCTGACGCTGCTCCTCGGACGCGTGTGCCTCGTGGTCGCCTTCGGAGCGGCGATCCGGGCCCTTCAACCCTCTGGAGTCGCGATGGGCCTGATCTCGCTCGTGACCTTCCACTTCGCTCTCATGGTCCTCGAGATCGCGCTGCTCGCGCGCCCCACGGGCTACGCTGCCGCGGGCGGGGTGCTCCGCCGGGGGCCGCGCTGAGCAGCCACCGCTCCCCTCCCACGCGTCCCCCGGGGCGACCGATCGCGCTGCTCGCGGCGCTGCTCATGCTCGCGACCGCAGCCTCTCGAAACGGCACCGCGCAGGAGCCATCCTCCGGCCCGGAGTCGCACGCCCCTGCCGAGCGGGAGCTCGGCGCCGCGGTGCACGAGGAGGCCCAGGACGTCGCGGAGGGAGGTGCGGAGCACGGCGAGGGCAAGTTCGACATCGTGCATCACCTCGGCGACTCGCACGAGCTCGACTTCGCGCCGTTCGGAACGATCCAGCTGCCGCGGCTGGAGGTGTTCGGCATCGACATGTCGATCACGAAGCACGTCGTGTTCCTCTGGCTCTCGGCGGCCCTGATGCTGGCCCTGTTCATCCCCATGGCACGCAACCGGGGCCCCGTCCGCCGCGGCGTCGGCAACTTCCTGGAGGCCTTCGTCGTCTACGTGCGCGACGAAGTGGCCGTGAACAACATCGGGAAGAAGGACGCCGGCCCCTACGTGCCGTACCTGCTCACGCTCTTCTTCTTCATCCTGTTCGCGAACCTGCTGGGCCTGCTGCCGTTCGGCGCCACGGCCACCAGCAACTGGATCGTTACCGGCACGCTGGCCCTGATCACGATGGTCGTCGCGGAAGGCTCGAGCGTGGTGAAGCTCGGCGCGGGCGGCTACGCCAGGCAGTTCATCCCCGTCAAGCTCGAGTCGCAGGGCGTGGTGGGGAAAGTCGGCAACGTCGCGCTCGGCGGGCTGCTCTTCGTGATCGAAGCCGTGAGCCACGTCTCGCGCATCATCGCGCTCATGATCCGGCTTGCCGCCAACATGACCGCCGGACACGTGGTGATCCTGGCCCTGCTCGGGCTGATCTTCATCCTGAACACCTACGTGGTGGCGCCGATCTCGGTCGCCTTCGCAGTCGGCGTCTACATGCTGGAGATCTTCATCGCGCTCGTGCAGGCGTTCATCTTCACGATGCTCACGGCGCTGTTCATCGGCATGGCGGTGCACCCGCACCACTGACGGGCCTCCTCGCCCGGGCACGAAGCACGCGAACGAATCCGGCGACATCACGCACGCTCAAACCAGGGAGGATTCAGATGGAGTTCGGACTTGCATGGCTGGGAGCCGGTCTGGGCGCGGGGTTGGCCGTGGTCGGAGCCGCCATCGGCATCGGCCTGCTCGCGGGACCCGCAAACGAGGGGATCGCGCGGCAGCCGGAGGCCGTGGGCGAGATCCGCACGAACATGATCATCGCCGCGGCCCTGATCGAGGGCCTGGCCCTCTTCGCGGTCGTGATCTGCTTCCTGCTGTCGCTCAAGGCGGCGCCCTGACCGCGGCCGCCCGGGCCGCGAGGAGACACGCATGGACCTGCTGAACCCCAGCATCGGGCTGGGCATCTGGACGATCCTCACCTTCGTGGTGGTGCTGCTCGTCCTGCGGAAGTTCGCCTGGAAGCCGATCCTGGACGGCATGGAGGCGCGCGAGCGCGGCATCCGGGAGCTGATCGACAACGCCGAGGCGGCGCGAGCCGAGGCGGACCAGCTGCTCGCGCAGTACCGCCAGCAGCTCGCCGACGCGCGCGTGGAGACCCAGCGCATCGTGGCCGAGGGGAAGACCGCGGCCGAGCGGGTGCGGCAGGACACCGTCGAGCGCGCGCGGAGCGAGGCGGAGGCGATCGTCGCGCGCGCCCACACCGAGATCGACCTCGAGCGCCGCAAGGCACTGGCGGAGATTCGTGAGGCAGCCGTGGACCTGGCACTCGGTGCCGCCGGGAGGGTCATCGGCGAGAGCTTGGACGAGGAGCGCCACCGGCGCATCGCGGAGGGGTACCTGCAAGAGATCGAGCGCGATCCGCAGCAGGTGGCAGGCTAGTGCGCGAGACCACGGTCGCGCGCGTCTACGCCGAGACGCTTCTCGAGCTCACACGCGAGAGCGGGCAGGTGGACGCGATCGCCGACGAGGTGGACGGCCTGCGCGGCGCCATCGAGGGGGCGCCCGAGCTGGGCGAGTTCCTGGAGTCGCCGAACGTCTCGCGCAGCGACAAGAAGGCGCTGCTGCGGAGGAGCTTCGCCGGGCGCGTCTCGGATCTGACCCTGCGCTTCCTCGACCTGGTCGTCGACCGCGAGCGCCAGGACCTGCTGCTGCCGATCCTGGCCGAGTTCGGCCAGCTGGTCCAGGCCCTGCGCAACCAGGAAGTCCTGCGCGTTACCTCCGCCGTGCCGCTCGACGAGACCCTGCGCTCCCGTCTGCGCGCCACCTTCGCG
>JACCXV010000051.1 GCA_013696835.1 Gemmatimonadota bacterium
GACCTGGACGGCTCGAACGACGTGTGGGGAGCGGCGCCGGAGCTTCCCGGTGACTCGGACGTCGCTCCGCTTGACCCCCTCCAGGAGAGCGGATAGTATCGGATAGTAATGATTCCTCTTCTCTCCCAGCCGCGAGAATCCCGCCCATGACGACGGAGTTCCCCCTCACCTTCATGCAGGCCGGGGAGCGGAAGCAGGTCGTCGGGGTGCGCTGCGACGCCCCTGCGCGCGAGCGCCTGATCGAGATGGGATTTCGGAAGGGCGTCGAGGTCCACATCGTCGAGGCGGACGAGACGGCGTACACGGTCGGCCTCGAGGACCAGCAGATCCGCCTCGTGCCCTGGATCGCCTCCTACATCTACGTGGGCGAGGAGTAGGGCCGACTCGCACGGTGGCTCGCCTCACCACTCGATCTCCTCCGCCCCCGCCAGCCGGTTCTCGGCGCGCGCGGCGGTGAACAGCCAGTCCGAGAGCCGGTTCAGGTACTGCAGGACGACCGGATTGAGCGGCTCCGCGCGGTGCAGGCTCACCACCGCCCGCTCGGCGCGGCGGCAGACCGCCCGTGCGACGTGCAGGGCGGCGCCTCCCTGGGAGCCGCCCGGCAGGATGAAGCGCTTCAGCGCAGGGATCTCGCCCTCGAGCGCGTCGATCGAGCGCTCGAGCTCCTCCACCCGGGCCGGGTCGATGGCGCTCTTTGCAACCTTGATGGGACTGCGCTCGCGCGGGTTGGCGAGCTGCCCGCCGAGCGCGAAGAGGTCCCGCTCGATCTCGAGCAGGAGCGCCCGCACGGCGGCGTGCGAGCAGTGGGCGTGCGCCAGCCCGATCGCGGCGTTGAGCTCGTCCACCTCGCCGTAGGCGCCAACTCGCGGGTCGTCCTTCCGAACGCGGGTGCCGTCGAATAGGGAGGTCTCGCCTGCGTCACCCGTGCGGGTGTAGATCCTCACGCCGGCGCGGGGCCGCGGAGGTCCACACCGGCGGGATTCCAGTTGGACGCTGTGCGAGGGGGGGGCGCCGCGCCCGGCGCACCGGATTCGGGGAACGGCAGCCGCTCCAGCACAACCTCGATCTCGCCCGCCTCCGCCTTGACCGTGAGCGGTCCGGCCTGCGCCACCTCACGGTGCACGAACCCGAGTGCCAGTGGCTCGGGCGAAGACGGGGAGCGCACGACGGAGCGCACGCGCACCACCGGCCGTTGCTTGACCGTGCCGCGCAGCTCATCGCCGGGGGAGACGCCGCTGTCACGCGGCAGCCGCAGGCCCCACAGGTTCCAGTTCGTCCGCCCCTGGACCAGCGCGCGGGCGACCGTCTCCTGTCCGATGTAGCACCCCTTGTGGTCGTCCAGAATAGCGCGCAGGCCCGCCTCCATCGGCAGGACGGATTCGTCCAGCTCGGCCCCCTGCCACGGGACGCCGGCCTCGACACGGCAGGCGTGCCACGCGTCCAGGCTGGCGGGCCCGCCTCCCTGCTCAGCGGCTGCGCGATCGAGCACCTCTCGCAACGTGTCGAGGCCGCTGCGCCGGACGAGGACGTGGACGCCCGGCACGCCCACCTCGTCGAAGCGCGCGATGCGCACCGTGCGCTCACCGAAGGCGAAGGAATGGAAGCCGCGGGGCCCCGGCACCTGCGCGTCTCCGAATGTGGCCCCCGCGGCGGCGGGGGCGGCCGGGCCCTGGAGCGACAGCCAGCCCATGTCCGCCGAGAGGTCCGCGATCTCGACCAGCTCGTTGAAGCGGTAGCGCTCGAGGAAGTCGACCACTCGCGCCCCGCTTCCATCCTGCAGCAGGAGGTAGAGCGCATCGGCGCCGGCCCTGACGATCTCGAGCATGGCGAAGATCTTGCCTACCGGGGTCAGGATCGCCGCGGGGCAGCTCTCCCCGTCACGCAGCTTGAGCACGTCGTTCGTGACTAGCCCTTGCAGGAAATCGGCACCCTCCGCTCCGGCGAGGTGCAGGATCCCGCGCGAGGAGAAGTCCAGCAGGCCGACGGTTTCCCGAATATGCCCGTAGCCCGCGGTTGAATCCGCCGAGTCCGCGGTCACGGCGTGCCCGCGAGCTCGATCGTCAGGGGCGGGCCGCCTGGACGGACGGCGCGCCGAGGGCGGCTCGCCAGGGCGCTCGAGTCCCGCGTCAGCGGGTCTCCGTCACGATCGACGCGGACGTCGATCTCCACGCTGTCGGGCCAGCTGCCCCCCAGCATCAGGCTGGACTCGTCCAGTGTGAAGGACATCGGGTAGCGGTTGCCCGTCAGCCGCGCCACGGCGACGGGCGGCCCCTGGGCGCCGGGGCGGCGGGCGACGACGAACACGACGTCGGACGGCGACGTTCTCGACGCCAGCACCCCCGGCAGCTCGATCGAGCCGCGGATCGCGCCGGCAGCGGATGTCGTGGCTGGGGCGCCCGGAGCCACCCTGGCCGCGCGCCCTTCGCCCGGGGGCGGCGCGGCGCCCATCGAGGCCGCGATCTGGCCCAGCGAGGCCTCCACCAGGATCTCGACGCCCTCCTGACCAGGAAGGACCGGCTCGGGCGTGAAGCCCAGCAGATCTTCCGCGCTGGAGGTTCCCGCGTCGCCGTCCTTGTCGACCTTGACGATCAGCTGCACGGGACCGGTCCGCGGAGCGTCCGCCGGGGACGCCTCTCCACCCGCGAGGATCGAGACCGATGCGTCGATACGAAAGCGCATGGGGTACGCGTTGCCCGAGAGCCTCTCGACGGCTAGCGGGGCACCCTCGTTCCCTGGCTCGCGTGCGATCACGAAGACGACGTCGGTCGGAGCGGTGAGGCTGTCGATCCCCGGAGCAAGCCCGATGACGCCCTCGATCCGGGACGCCGCCGACGAGCCGGTCGAACCGGCCGTGTTGCCCGCGCCGGATGGCCCAGCGAGGCGCGAGGAGATGCGGGACAGGTCCTCGGGCGAGGACGCGGGGAGGGGAGTGTCGCTCATGTTCTGATCGCAGGCGGAGAGGCTCAGCGCGCAGGCTGCGGCGAGGGCGACGCGACCCCGTTCCCGGCCGTGCGGGAAGCGCACGCGGCGCGTCCCCGCCGGGGATGGGAAAACCCGCGTCATCGCCGTATACTCTCACGGTGATCACCGAAAGACAACTGCTCGACCTGCTCCAGCGCGTGCTCGAAACCGACGACCTGCTCGCCGTCGAGCCCTTCCACCGCCGCGCCATGTATTACCTGGACGAGGCCGTCGCGCAGAACCTCGTCTCCGCGCGCCGCGCGGCGCAGCACAAGGAGCAGGTGAACAAGCACCTCCAGTCGCTGTGGGCGCGCAAGCACGAGGCCGTCTACGCGCAGTTCGAGGACCCCGCCCGCTGAGATTTCCCGGGGCCGCGAGGCCGCTTCCAGGCGGCTCCGTCCCTTCCGCCTCACGTCGCTCGCCGTCCGCCTCCGCGCCGTAGCCCCGCATGGACTTCCTGGAGGGCTTCACCGGAGGGCTGCTTGACTTCCTGCGCGAGAACGTCGGCCGCTTTGGCTATCCCTTCCTCTTCGCCGTGACCTTCCTGGAGACCAGCGCGTTCCTGGGTCTCATCGCCCCCGGCGAGGCCGCGGTCGTCGTCTGCGGCCTCTTCGCGTCTCAGGGACCGCTCGAGCTCGCACCCGTCCTCGGACTCTCGATCCTGGGCGCGTTCCTCGGCGACAACGCGGGCTACTGGATCGGGCGCCGGCTCGGGACGGGACTGCTGCAGCGGTACGGGCGGTTCGGCTTCTTCGACGTGGCCGCGCAGGAGCGGCTGGCTCGCTTCTACGAGCGTCACGGCGGCAAGACCGTGTTCCTGGGCCGCTTCGCGTCCTTCGTGCGCTCCTTCGGGCCGATGGTGGCCGGCAGCAGCGGGATGCCCTACCCCACGTTCGCCGCATGGAGCGCCGTGGGCTGCGTGGCGTGGGGCACGCTCTTCACGCTCATCGGCTACTTCTTCGGCGAGAGCTGGGACGTCATCGAGAAGTACCTGGGTCGGCTCGGACTGGCGGGGTTCCTGCTCGGGGCGGGGCTGCTGGCCTTCTACCTGCACAGGCTGCGCGGCAGCCAGGAAGCCAAGGAGTGACAGTCCTCAGCCGCCTTTTTATCTTCGCGTCCATGCGCCGCTCTCCCCGCCGCGGCCCGGTGCCCTTCCGCTCGAGCCCGCTCCTCCTCCTGGCGACCCTCGCCTGCGCCAGCGCGCGCCCGGGGGAGACCGCCTCGTACGAGCAGCTGCAGGCGTCCACGATCTTCGCCGGCGGCGCGAGCCTCCTCGGCGTGCTCACGAGCGGCCCGGGCAACCTGGTGCTGTTCGGCGGCGACGGGGACAGCCTGGCGGTGCGCTACGCCCTGAGCTCGCAGACGCGCGCGGGGCTGTTCCGCAACCAGGTGGAGACGATCGACAAGGGCGACTCGCTGTTCGTCTCGATCCGGCCCACGCAGGGCTCGCGCGTGGACCTCCAGCTGGAGATGCCCGAGGATCTGGCCGTGGACCTGCGGGACGACGGCGGCCGGGACACCGTGTTTCGCAACATCGAGAACCGCGTGACCGTGATCCACGGCGGAGGTTCGCTCGACTTCGAGGACATCGAGGGACCGCTCTCGATCCGCGACGGCGGAGGGCCGATCCGCATCCGCGACGTGCGCGGGCCGCTGGTCGTCGAGGACGAGGGCGGTGGGATCCGGATCACCGAGGTGCAGAACAGCGTGCGTATCCAGGCCGCCGCGGGTGACGTGACGCTCGAGAAGGTGGGGGGCGACGTCCGCGTCCAGATGGGCGCCGGGCGACTCACCGTGCGCGACGTGACGGGCCGCCTTACCTACGGAAAGAGCGGCTCCGGCGAGGTAGTGGTGGAGCGGATCGAGGGCGGCGTCGAGCGCCTCTAGCCGCGCTCGGGCTGGCGGTCACTCGATGGGTTGTTGAGTTCACTCGATGAGGTAATGGCGCCTGCCGAACGAGGCGCATTACCCGGTCACTCGATGAGGTAGGTCACCTGCACGTTGGACGTCACCGTGAGCTCGCCCGGGCTCACGCTGGGCGCCACGTCGGCACGGGCCGCCATCTCTGCCACGCCGCTCTGGAGCATCGGGTACGGGATCGGCCCCCCGCCGGAAGAGGCCGCGATCTGCTGGACCTCGCCGAGTTTCACGCCCGCCGCCTTGGCCAGAGCCTCGGCCTTGCGACGCGCATCGGCGAGCGCGCCCTCGAGCGCACGGCTCTGCGCGGCACCCGGGTCTTCCAGCTCGAAGCGAACGCCTTCCACGGCGTTGCCGCCGGCCGTGATGGCGGCGTCCAGGATGTCGCCGAGCCGCTGCAGCTCCCGTACCTCGGCCTCGACGACGTTGCGCGCCGCGAAGCCGCGCAGCACCTGCCGCCCCTCGGGTTGCTGGTAGTCGTAGGCGGGCTCGATCGTGAGCTGGACGGTCTGGATGCGCGCTTCGGGGATGTCCGCGGCGCGCAGGGAGGCGACGACCGCGTTCATCTTGCGGGCGTTCTCCTCGGAGGCCGCGCGCGCGGTGCGCGCCTCGGTCACGACGCCGAGGCGGATCTTCGCGAGCTCTGGTGCCGCGCGCACGAAGCTCTCGCCGCCGACCGAGACGGTCCGCGGAGGTGCGTCTCCGCGGGATTCCTGCGCCCCGGCCTCCGACGGGCGCCCGGCGGCCAGCAGGGCGCAGGCCGCGGTGCCGAGGGTCCAGCCCATGCGGACCGCGCCCATGCGCGCCCGCCCTGCTGCCGTGATGTCCATGCGCGTTTCCTCCGCTGGGGACCCCGATGACCGTGCTCGAGCTGGACTGCAAGACCTGCGGAGCGCGCTTTCCGAGCGGCGTGCCGCTGGCGCGTGCCCACGTCGAGGACGTGAAGCTGCGCACGCTCGAGGTCTGTCCCGCGTGCGGCGCGGCGGCGGACTACCGCGGCGAGGAATACCTCGACGCGGGAGCGCCCGCGCGGGACCATCGTATACACGGCGCCGACGTTTCGTTCCAGGCCGTCCCCGGGGAGCCTGCCGGCGGCTCGCCCGCGGTCACGCGCGCGGATCGCACGTCCGCGCCGCGCGCGTTCGCCTCTACATCGGAGGACCGTTCATGAGCGAGCCCAAGGCGGTGGCTTCCAGCGTGGAGCAGGTCGCGGACGGAGTTTGGGTATGGTCGGTGCCGGACGACCGCATCGGCGGCTCCCCGAGCAGCGCCGCCGCGGTCGAGAGCGGTCCCGGCGAGATAGTGCTCGTGAACCCGGTCCGCGTGGCGCAGGAGGAGCTCGACCGCCTGGGGCACGTGACGGCTATCGTGCTCACGTCGGACCACCATCTGCGGTCGGCCCCTCACTACCGAGAGGTCACGGGGGCGGCGATCTGGGCGCCCGCAGGCGCCGACCTGGACGACGACGAGGCTGACGACACGTTCACCGACGGAAACGAGCTGCCCGGCGGCCTCAAGGTCGTGCGCCTCGAAGGGCCGCGGGGCGGCGAGTCCGCCTTCTACCTGAAGCGCGCGGGCGGCGTCCTGATCGTGGGCGACGCGCTCATCAACCTTCCCGCCGCAGCGGGAGGGCTGCAGATCCTCCCCGAGGCGCACAACCCCGACGTCGCGGGGACGCGCAAGAGCTGCCGCAAGCTGCTCGACTACGACTTCGAGATCGTGCTCTTCGGCCACGGCGAACCCATCCGCTCGGGCGGGCGGGCGCAGCTCGAGAAGGTCCTGCGCGCCTGATGTCCCCGGCACGCCTCTGCCTGGGGCTCCTGCTCTGCGCGGCGTGCAGCCAGGGGACGGTGATTCGCGTAGGCACCCCTCCAGGTGCCGAGCGGACACCTCCCACGTTTCCCACTCGGGAGGAAGCCCCCGCAGCTGCCGCGCCGCTGCCAGACAGCAGCGGCTGGGGCACGCACGTGCTGGCGGTTGCCCAGGCACCCGAGGGCGCGGTCTGGGTCGGCACCTACGGCCAGGGCATCTACGTGAGCCGCGACGGTTCCGGGCGCGCGTGGGAGAACCTGCGCAGCCGCGATTCGACGTCCATCTCGTGGGACTTCGTTAACGCGATCGCCTTTGCGCCCGGAGAGGTGTGGTACGGCACGATCGGCAACGGCTGGGGTGTCTCGCGCGACGGCGGCCGGACGTGGCGCAACTGGACCTTCGACCAGCTGGGTCCGCGCTGGCAGTACGTGGCTCCGGAGGGGATAGCGACCGCCGGCGACACGGTGTACATCGCCACCGCGGACGGGCTCCGCATCACACACGACCGCGGCGAGACGTACCGGGACGTCACCGCGACGGAGGGGCTCACGAGTCCCTACCTGATCGGCCTCGCCGTGGAGGACGCGGCGGCGGGGCGACCACCCCGGATCCGCGTGCGGCACCTGCGGGGCGTCTCCGAGAGCAGCGATGGAGGGCGCACGTGGGGCCTGGCCAAGGAAGCTTCCGGCGGCGACTGGCAAGAACCCTTCGGCGCCGCGGACAGAGCACCCTCTGATGGACGTGCGACCGGGGCCCCTCTCCTCGCCCGCATCGAATCCCAGCGGCGGGCGTTCCGCACCTACGCGAACCCCGGCGGCGCGACGGCCGAGCCCGGCGACCTGGAGCACTTCTGGTTCCGGCGCCCGATCGACGCTTCCGACAACCCGCACCTCGACCAGACGTACACGTACGGCTCCACCATGGGAGGCAACTTCCAGCAGCATCAGGGCGTGGAGCTGAACAACCCCGCCGGCACGCCCGTGCACGCGATCGGCGACGGGATCGTGATCTTCGCCGGCACGGCGGAGGCGGGTGCCAACGCCGTCGCCATCCGCCACGACCGCCGGCTCGCGTCGAGCCACGTGTTCTCGACCTACTACCACAATGCGGACCTCACCGTGCGCGCGGGGCAGCGCGTGCGCGCCGGCGACGTCATCGGTCACGTGGGCAGCACCGGGCGCGCCACGAACGACCACCTGCACCTCGAGATCCGCACGCTCCCCACGCCCGACTCGGCCGCCGTGGACATGGTCTTCCGCTACCCGCGCGGTACCCGCAATCCGCAGCTCTGGATCGCCCCGCTGCCCGGCACGGGTGCGATCGCGGGAACCGTCCGCGACGCGCGGGGCCGGCGCGTGCGCGGCGCGCGCGTCTACGGCGTCACGAAGCCGCTGCCGCGCGAGACACCGTTCTCCTTCGCCGAGACGTACGAGGACCGCGCGCATCCGGACCCGGTCTTCGGCGAGGACTTCGCGATCGGCGACGTGCCCGCCGGGGAGTACGTTCTGGGCGTGGAGATCGAGGGCGTGCGGGTCTTTCGGAAGGTTCGGGTGGATCCGGGGAGGGTCACCCAGGTCGAGTTCCGGCCGCCGGGTGTAGGAACAGCGGGGGATGCTGGGCCATCCTGAGCCGCTGACCGTGCACGGGCAGCTCCTAGGTCGCGGGGCTGCCCGTGCCTCGACCCTACGCGCCTGGCGCGCGGCTCGGAACGGCTCGGCTCACTTGCCCAGCTTGTCGCCCAGATCGTTCAGCTTCTCGCCGACCTTGCGGCGGCCCTCCCCGAACTTGTCCTGGAGGTCGCCCTCGTCGCGCTGGGCCTCGCCCTCCGCCTCCAGTTCGCGGTCCCCGCTCAACTCTCCGGCCTTGTCCTTCACGCCGCCGATCGCCTGCTTCGCCTTGCCCTTGACCTCGTCCTCGTTGGGGTGCACGAGCTCCTCCTGTGGTTTGCGCGGGGGGCCGAACGCCGTCGCGTTCACGCCCCTTCCCGCACGTCGATAAACGCTCGGGGCCCGCGGCATGCGTGTCAAC
>JACCXV010000055.1 GCA_013696835.1 Gemmatimonadota bacterium
CCACCACCCCGACGTCGCGCAGCGCCGTCGCCTCCCCCGCCGGCGAGACCGCAATCGACCACAGGCCCGCAGGCGACCGCACGAAGAGGAAAACCGCGGTTCCCCCCGCATTCTCTCCCCCTACGTGGATGGCCAGCGGATCGTTGTCGTTCTCGCGCAGCACCAGCAGCCACGCGTCCACGCCGGCGCGCTCCATGGCCGCAGGCAGGAGCTCGCGGATGCGCCGCCTGCGAATCTCCGGCCACGGATTGTCGGCGGGATCGAATGGACGGCTCGCCCTCGTCACCGTAGACTGGGCGGCCTCCCCGCCGGGTGACGTTCCCGTGCCGGAGCGGGCGGAGGGCCCGGGTGGCGGATTGGAACTGCAGGCCCCGAGGACGGCGAGGCACAGAAGGCATTTCGCAGACGCTATCGAGATCTCCGTCCTGTTCACGGAAGCTCCTTCTCCACGCGACCTCCTCGCAGTCCAAAGGGTTCTTCGCGGCGGCTCGTGACCGACTCGGGATCATGAGTCGGGGCTCCCGGGCCGTCAATGAATGGAGCGGCCCTTGACCCCCCACGCTCTCGAGCGGCCCTCGGCCCCCCACGCTCGAGGAGTCCATCATGCGCTCGATCCTGCTCGCATGAGCAGGGTGCGGCGCCGCTGGATTCCACCCGGCGAACTTCAACCGCACGCCGAGGAGGACCATATGCACAACGTGAGATTGGAGATCTTCTCGGATTACGTTTGACCCTTCTGCTGGCTGGCGGAGCCGGCCGTCCATGAGCTGATGAAATCCGACTCGAAGATCGAAGTCGTCTGGCGCGCGTTCGAGTTGCGCCCAGAACCCGTTCCGACGCTCGATCCGAAGGGCGAGTATCTGCGCCGCGCGTGGGAGGGTTCCGTTTACCCTCTGGCGGCGCGGCTGGGGATCACGATGAGGCTTCCCCCCGTGCAGCCGCGCTCCCGGCTGGCCCACGAGGCGGCACACTGGGCCCGTGGGCAGGGGCGCTTCGAGGACTACAATGCTGCCCTCTTCCGTGCCTTCTTCGAGAGGGGAGAGGATATCGGCGCTACGGGCGTCCTCACTTCCCTGGCGGAGGAGTCGGGGCTGGAGAGCGCGCCTCTGCGCCGCGCCCTCGAGACCCGTGCGCTCGAAGCGAGCGTGCTCGACGACGAGCGGGAAGCAGAGGCGCTTGCGGTCCGTGGCGTTCCGGCGTTCGTCGCGGATCGGAGAGCTGCGCTGAGCGGTGTGCAGCCCGTGGAGCAGCTGAAGAAGCTGGTGGAGCGTGCCCGCGCCCTCGGCGGATGAGCAATGCAGCAAGCCCCTGCCGCCATCTGCTGGCGCGGCAAGGGCTTGTCTTGGTCGGGGCGGCGAGATTTGAACTCGCGACCCCCTAGTCCCGAACCAGGTGCTCTACCGGGCTGAGCCACGCCCCGACTGCCGGGAACATACGCCGGACTCGGGGGCTTTTCAAACGCTGCACGCTCGCTACCAGAGCCGTATCTTCACCCGGTCCTCGCCGTCCTCGACCTCCACGAAGGTCCCGTGAGGGGCCTTGCCGAAGGCCGCCACCACGTCTCCCGGGTCGAGATCCCCGTCTTCCGCACGCCGCAGCAATTCCTCCACCACCGCGAGTGGCAGTTTGGCCCTCACCTTCACGTTCTCGCTGGGCTGACGGACGCGAACCTCGAGGGCGTCACCGCGCTTCGCGATCCGGACCAGCCCGCCGCCTCGCTGCTGCTGCACGCGAACCAGCTCGACATCGGGCAGCCTGCGCAGCTCGGCCAGGAGGGCGCGCGCGCCGGGCTGCGCTCGCTGAAGCTCGGCGACGGGGATGCGAGCCTTGTCCTCGGACACGAGCGCGGCCGCGGCGCGGGCCACGAGAAGGGGCACGGGAATCACCAGGTGCATGCCCTCGGCGCCTCCTTCGCGGACATCCACGACCAGGGTCGTGGGGCCGCTCAGCGCCACGCTTCCGGCGAGGGCGAAGGGAGCGGCGGCGAGTGCGGCGAGCTTGAGCGGGATCACTCGGATCCGCTCTTCTCGTCCACCCAGATGCGGACGCGATCCTGGCCGTCCTGCACGTTCAGCACCTCCCCGCGATACGCCCCCAGGGTGGCGATGGCGCCCGCGACGTTCAGCCGCTCACCGTCACCGGCCAGCAAGACGTCCACGATGGCCAGCGGCACGTCGACCGCGACGTGCTCCTTGCCGGCCGTCGAGTCCGTTACCCTGATCAACAGGCGCTGCCCCCTGCGCCCGATTCGCACCGTCTCTTTCGCCTTCTCCACGGTGACGAAGTCGGCCTCGCCGGCCGCCTTCAGCTCGGTCCACAGGCGCCGCATCTCCGCCACGCTGATGTCGGAGTTCTCGATGCGAACGTGGCCGTCGAGGATGGCCTCGTCCGGCGCCATGTCGAGCGCCAGCCGGACCATCGAGAGCGGCAGGTGAACCTGCACGTTGGCGGCGTCGGCGCCGGTCTCGACGACCTGGATGTGAATCCAGGGGTCGTCCTCGCGCTGGATCCACGAGTTGTCCTCACCCCGCACCTCGCCTGCCGGGAAGAGCAGCCCCGCGACGATGATCGCGCGGGCCGCCAGAGAGTTGAGCGATCTCCGCATTGCCTTCCTCCTCCAGATGGGGATCCTGCGGCCCCGAGCACGCATCAGAGATCTGCACGAGCGGTGCCGTGCTCGGTCACCGATGCTTCGCTCCCCGGCCGTCACCCTTCCTACGCGGGTTCTTCCGCGAAGGTTTCACCGCCGCCACCCGGCTTCTCCCAGCAGCGGCACGAACGAGCAGGGGCCGAGCCCCTCCGTTCTGAATCCCTGCCCCTCGCGCGTCACCCTGACCAGCTCCTGCGAGCCGGGGGCTCCCAGCGGCAGCACGAGCCTGCCACCCATCGCGAGCTGGCTCACGAGGGCGCGCGGAACCTCGGGCGCGGCTGCGCCGACCACCATCGCATCATACGGGGCGAATCGCGACCAGCCGATGCTGCCGTCCCCGCGCAGGAGAGCCACGTTGGTGATTCCGCGGCGGTCCAGGTTCGCGCGCGCGAGAGCGATCAGCCGCGGGTGGCGCTCGACTGAGAAGACGTGGCGGCAGAGAGCGGCGAGGACGGCGGCCTGGTACCCGGACCCCGTGCCCACCTCGAGGACGCGCGTGGCCCCGGCGCGGCAGACCTCCTGGGCGCACAGCGCAACCGTGTGGGGCTGTGTCAGGGTCTGCCGGTCGAGGACCGGGAGCGCGTGGTCGCCGTACGCCTGCTCCGCGAGCCCCGCAGGTGCGAAGTCGTGACGCGGAATGCGCCCCATGACCTCCAGCACGCGCACGTCCGAGATGCCCCGTGCGGCCAGCGACGCAACCATCCGTTCGCGCGCGCGCCGAAGACTCGCAGGCTCCGAGGCGACCGCCGGCATCAGCGTTCCTCGGCCGGCGTGCCGAGCGGGTGCAGTCCCTCCCACTTTCGCAGGTCCTGCAGCGTCTTGTAGTTGGTAAGGTCCAGGTGCAGCGGCGTGATGGCGATGTAGCCCTCCTCGACCTGGCGAAAGTCGCTGTCCTCTTCCCCGCGCCACGTCGGGCCTTCCCCGCCGATCCAGTAGTAGGTCTTCCCCCGCGGGTCCTTGCTGACCAGCACCGGGTTCTCGTACACCCGCTTGCCGAGCGGCGCGATGCGGATGCCGCGGATGCCGCCGGCGGCGATCGGCGGCAGGTTGATGTTCAGGAGGGTGTCCTCCGGGAACGATTCGCTCTGCGGTGTGGTGACGATCTCCCGCGCGATGCCACCTACCGTCGCCGCGTAGCCCTCGAGCAGCTCGGCGTCGCCGCCCACTAGCGAGATCGCGACGGAGGGGATGCCCAGGATGGTTCCCTCCATCGCCGCCGCGACCGTGCCGGAATAGCTTACGTCCTCCCCCATGTTGCCGCCGTGGTTGATGCCGGAGAAGATGTAATCCGGCCGGCGTGGAAGCAGATCGCCGTGAACCGCCAGCAGGACGCAGTCGGTCGGGCTCCCGTCCACGTGGAAGCGGCGCTCGCCGTGGGTCACGACCCGCAGCGGATGGTGCAGCGTGAGGGAGTGGCTGGTGGCGCTCTGCTCCCGGTCGGGAGCGACCACCCAGACGTCGCCGAGCGGCTCCAGGGCGGTCACGAGCGCCTGCAGGCCTCGCGCCAGGTACCCGTCGTCGTTCGTCGCGAGGAGGAGGAGGCGATCCATGGTACCCCGGCGGGAAGGTGCGAAAAGATGACCGCGGTGGGGCGCGAAGGCAAACGGGGCGCGGCCGAGTTCCTCTCGCTGGCCCGGGAGTACGAGGCCGTTCCCGTCGTGCGTTCGTTCCTGGCCGATCTCTCGACCCCGGTGGGGGCCTTCCTCCGGCTGCGCGCACGATCGCCTTCGGCGTTTCTCCTGGAGTCGATCGTCGGGGGCGAGCGCGTGAGCCGCTATTCCTTCCTCGGCAGTGATCCCTACTTGACGCTGCGCGCCCGCGGCGACGACGTGCGCGAGACCTCGCGCGCCGGGGAACGCGTGCTTGCCGAGACGTTCTGGCAGATCGCGCGCGAGCGGCTGCGGCCGCGACGGCAGCCGCGGATTCAGGGTCACCCGCCGTTCGTGGGAGGAGCGGTCGGGTACGCGGGATACGGCTGCGCGCGCTGGTTCGAGCCGATCCTCGGACGGGAGCGGCGCCAGGATGCGGCCCAGGACGGGTTCCCCGCCTTCGATGACGCGTTGCTGCTCTTCTTCCGCACCGTCGTGGCCTTCGATCAC
Organism: Gemmatimonadota bacterium; assembly: GCA_013696835.1. GTDB lineage: Bacteria > Gemmatimonadota > Gemmatimonadetes > JACCXV01 > JACCXV01 > JACCXV01. The sequence goes on from JACCXV010000055.1 coordinate 4,750, forward strand.
GCGCACCAGCGCGTTCATGTCGGCAGCCTCGTCACGACGGAAAGTCTCGAGAGCGACGAGGAGCGTCTCCGCGCCTACGAAGAGGCGCGGGCCGAGATCGCAGCCGTGGAGGCGATCCTGGCCGGGCCGCCGGGACTGGAAGCCTGGGAAGATCCCCAGCCGGAGATCGGCGGCTCGCCCGAGCCCCGCCCTCCGCCTTCGCGCTCGGTGCCGGACCAGAGCGGCTTCGTCGAGGCCGTGAAGCGTGCGCAGGATCACATTCGCGCGGGCGACGCGTTCCAGATCGTGCTGTCGCGGCGCCTCGAGTGCGAGCTCGCGGCGGATCCTCTGCTCGTCTACCGCGCGCTGCGCACCATCGACCCCGCACCCTACATGTTCTTCCTGCAGAGCGAGGACACGGTTGTGCTCGGCGCGTCGCCAGAGACCCTCGTTCGCTGCGAAGGGCGGCGTCTCTGGTACCGGCCGATTGCGGGGACGCGACCGCGGGCGGCGGACGAGCAGGCGGACCGCGTGCTCGAGGCGGAGCTGCGGGCGGATCCCAAGGAGGTGGCCGAGCACGTGATGCTCGTGGACCTCGGGCGCAACGATCTGGGGCGGGTGGCCACGACGGGCAGCGTACGGGTGGACCGTCTGATGGACGTCGAGCGCTACGCCAACGTCATGCACCTGGTGTCGGAGCTCACCGCCGAGCTGCGTGACGAGCTCGATGCCCTCGACGCGCTCGCCGCCTGCTTCCCTGCCGGTACCGTGAGCGGGGCCCCGAAGGTGCGGGCGATGCAGATCATCGACGCGCTCGAGCCGGTCCCGCGCGGCCTCTACGGTGGAGCGGTGCTGTACCATGACTTCGCCGGGAACCTCGACTCCTGCATCGCGATCCGCATGCTCGTCGCACGCGGCGGGAAGGCGTTCCTGCAGGCCGGAGCGGGCATCGTGGTGGATTCGGTGCCGGAGCGTGAGCTCGCAGAGACGGAGGCCAAGACCGGAGCGCTGCTGCGCGCAATCGCGCTTGCGGAGAGCTGGCTGACATGATCCTCCTGATCGACAACTACGACTCGTTCACTTGGAACCTGGCGCAGATGCTGGGCGAGCTCGGGGGGGAGCTATGCGTGGTCCGCAACGACGCACACTCCGTCCACGACCTCGTTGCCATGTGCCCGACGCACGTCGTGATCTCGCCGGGGCCCGGCCGCCCCGAGGATGCCGGCGTGACGATTGCGGCCGTCGCCGCCTTCGCCGCCACCGCCGCCGCCGCCGGCGACGGCGGGATTCCGATCCTCGGCGTCTGTCTGGGGCACCAGGCAATCGCTCAGGTGTACGGCGGCCGTGTCGTGCAAGCGCCGGAACCCGTGCACGGTAAGGCGGCTGAGGTCCGCCACGACGGCAGGACGCTCTTCGCCGGGTTGCCTGAGCTGTTCAGCGCCGGACGCTACCACTCCCTCATCGTGGAGGACCGGGACCTCCCCTCCACGCTCGAGGTGTCGGCCCGCTCGGCCGACGGGCTCGTCATGGGGCTGCGCCACCGCCACCTGGCCGTGGAGGGCGTACAGTTCCATCCCGAATCGATCCTGACGCCCCACGGACGCACGATCCTGCGGAATTTTCTGGAGCTCGGATCGGCGTGGGAGCCCGGGGCTGCCCGCAGAAAGGAACCAAACGCGGTGGCGCACCGTATGCAGTGAAGGACGAGCTCGGCCCACGTTCCGGGCACCGATGGTTTTGCCGCACGTTCACGCACAATCTTCGCGGGCGCATGAAACGCTTCCTGCTCGTCACGCTCCTGCTCGTGAGCGGCCTCGTGGCCGCTGCCTCGCTGGCGCTGCGCGCCGAGGGTCCCGTGCCGCGCGGCTTCGTGATCCTCCCGCCGCTCGTCCGCGCGGCCATGAACGAGCTGTTCCTCGCGAACAACGAGCACTGGGACGAGCTCGCCGATCTGACGACGCTCGAGCAGATGCTCGGGACCGTGAAGCCGACGCAGCGGGAGTATCTCGGCTGCCTGCAGGGGACGGTCGTGGGAGACACCGTCCACGTGACGCAGTGGAGCCTGGCGAGAAACCTCAAGCAACTGCAGTTCGCGGTCGGCGGGACCTGCGATCACGTGGCGCAGTTCATCGGCACGTGGCACACGCACCCCTACCGCGCCGACCTTCGCGGCCACGCGGTCAAGGAGCGCGCGCTCTCCAGCATGGATCTGGCGACCTTCGCGGCGGGCACCGATCTGGTGACGATCGCCGTCTGGGACGTGGATTCGGTGGATACGGCCCTCCGGCGCCCCGGCGGTGAGATCGACCACCCGGCGCAGGTCGAAGTCAGAGGGAGCGGAATGGAGGAGTAGACTCAAGCCCCTCCCACCCGGCCTTTTCTGCCCGTTCTGCCCCTCCTGCCCCTACCGCCCCCGCTATTCGGGCTCTCACACCGCGCATCCCTGGCTCCCTTCTCCCCTGGGTTCTGACTGGCCGCGCCCGCTCCCGACGACGTGAGCCGCCCTTCAGCGGGCTGCAACATTCTTGACACGGCCCGACCCTGCCTTCTACCGTCGCCGTCCACACGCTGTCCGATGTCGGTCACCCGCAGGTGGAGGGAGCGCGATGAGACGTACGTTACGGACGCTGGTCGCTCTTGGCGGAGTCCTCATGGCGCCGGCTCTTGCGGCGCAGCAGCGAGAGGTCACGGGGCGCGTCACCGCAGCCGAGACCGACGAGCCGCTTCCGGGTGCGGAGATCTACATCGAGGGGACCCGGCTAGGCACCCTCGCGGACGAAGAGGGAAACTTCCGGATCCAGGTGCCCCAGGGAGAGGTGACGCTGCGGGCCAACTACCTGGGGTACAAGAGCGAGTCCCAGCTCGTGGGCGGTGACGAGGCCACGGTGACGCTCGTCCTGCAGCAGGACGTGCTGCAGCTCGAAGGCGTCGTGACCACGGGACTCGCCGCCACGGTTCAGCGGCGGAACGCGGCCAACGCGGTGGCCGTGATCTCGGATTCGCTGATCGGCAGGGTTCCCACCCAGAGCGTGGAGAGCTCCCTGCAAGGCAAGGTCCCGGGAGCGCTCATTCAGCAGAACTCCGGCGCCCCGGGCGGCGGCATCCAGGTCAACCTGCGTGGCGTGTCCTCCATCAATGCCGACGCGGAGCCCCTCTACGTCGTGGACGGGGTGCTCGTGAGCAACGCCTCGGTCCAGTCGGGGGCGGACGCGATCACGAACGCCACGGGGGGAGGAGCCGGCGACCCGCAGGACAACCCTGTCAACCGCATCGCGGACCTCGACCCGCGCGACGTCGAGCGCATCGAGATCCTCAAGGGTGCCTCGGCTGGCGCCATCTACGGCTCCAAGGCGGCGAACGGGGTCGTCCTGATCACCACCAAGCGCGGCCGTGGCGAGGGCCGCCCACAGGTGAGCGCGACCGCGAGGCTCGGCACGTTCCAGGTGTCGAACGACATCGGCTCCCGAAGCTTCGAGACCCTCGAGGAAGCCGTGGACGCCTTCGGCGAGTCGGCGGCTGAAGCCTACACGGGCCGCACGTTCGACTACGAGGACGAGCTGTTCGGAGAGAGCGACGCCTCCTACGAGGCGAGCGCGAACGTGAGCGGCGGCGGCAACCAGACCCGCTACTACGCCTCAGCCCTGCTGAAGGACGATCAGGGGACGCTGGACGGCACCGGCTACGAGAAGCAGACGCTGCGGATGAACCTCGACCAGCGCGTCGGGTCGAGCCTGAACCTGGCCATCACGACGAACCTCATTCACTCGAACGCACGCCGGGGCCTCACCAACAACGACAACACCGGCACGAGTTACTACGTCGTGCTGCCCTTCACCCCGAACTTCGTGGACCTGCACCCCGATGCCAACGGGGTATACCCCGACAACCCCTTCGAGCGCAGCAACCCGCTGCAGACACGGGATCTCAGCGACGTGGGGGAGGACGTCTTCCGCTTCCTCGGCTCGGTGCGGGGAACCTACGATCTCATCGCCTCGGACCGGCACAGCCTGCAGCTGATCGGCGACGTCGGCGTGGATCGCTTCAACCAGGAGAACGAGCTCCTCTTCCCGCCCGAGCTCGAGTTCGAGCCCCAGGACGGGTTGCCGGGCACCTCGGTCCTCACGAACGGCGACAACACGAACCTGAACGCGAGCGGGAACCTGGCCTACACCTTCTCGCCGGGACCTAATTCCTACGCCTCCACCACGACCGGGGGCGTGCAGTACTTCGAGACCGACCTGAACCGCACGAGCATCGTCACCCGCAATCTCGTCGGCGGGCAGGGCAACGTGGACCAGGGCTCGAGCGTGGACGTGGCCGAGGATCGCCAGCGCATCGAGGAGTTCGGCATCTACGCCCAGGAGGAGCTGCTCCTGCTGGACGACCGCATGCTCCTCACGGCAGGCCTGCGCGGGGACCGCAGCAGCTCGAACGGCGACGACGAGAAGTACTACCTGTTCCCCAAGGCGGCGGCGTCCTACCGGTTCCGGGAGCCGGCGCCCTGGCTCGAGGAGTTCAAGCTGCGCGCCGCCTTCGGCCAGACCGGCAACCGGCCGCTCTTCGGCCAGAAGTTTACGCCGCTCGACCAGGCCAACATCGAGGGCCTCACGGGGATCGGCGTGGACGAGAACATCACGGCGGGTGACCCCGACGTGGCACCGGAGCGGCAGTCGGAGGTGGAGACGGGCTTCGACGCGGTCCTCTTCGACGAGCGAGCGTCGCTCGAGTTCAGCGTCTACCAGAGGACCATCACGGACCTGCTCCTGGAGCGGACGCTGGCACCCTCCACCGGGTTCAACACGCAGATCTTCAACGGTGGCGAGCTGCGCAATCGTGGCGTGGAGGTCGGGCTCGGCTTCACGCCGGTGCTCGGCGAGAACGTGAACTGGTTCACCCGCGCCACCTTCTTCGCCAACAAGGCGGAGATCACGGACCTGCCGGTCCCGACGTTCGAGACCGGCGGGTTCGGCACGGCACTGGGCTCCTTTCGCATCGAGGAGGGGGCGTCGGCCACGCAGATCGTGGGCGTGAACGGGCTCGACGAGGACCCGAACTCCCCCACCTTCGGTGAGGTTCGGGTCGACAAGCTCGGCGACGCCAACCCCGACTTCCAGATGTCGCTGCTCAACGACATCACCTTTCACGGCTGGAACTTCTACTCGCTGTGGGACTGGAAGAAGGGCGGCGACATCATCAACCTCACGCGGCTGCTCTTCGACTTCGGGCAGAACACGGAGGACTTCGAGCCGGCCGACGGCGGAGAGTGCCCGACCGGCCGCCCCACGGTCGACAGCCCGGGATGCCAGCGGGTTGCAGGGTTCCAGACGTTCGCCGGGCAGTACATCGAGAGCGGCTCCTACCTCAAGCTGCGCGAGCTCGCCCTGTCGTACGACGTCGCCCCGAACCTGCGCTCGGGGCTCTTCGGGCAGGACGTGCGGTACGTCCGAGTGGGAGTCAGCGGTCGCAACCTCGTGACGTTCACCCCGTACTCGGGTCTCGATCCGGAGGTCAGCAACTTCGGAAACCGGGCGATCGACCGGAACATCGACGTGGGCCCCTACCCGCCGAGCCGCAGCTTCTGGCTCACGGTGGACGTGGGGTTCTGACGATGACTCCGTACCTGCGCCCTTCCATCTCCGCCGCGAGGTCCACGACGCACATGGCCGCACGCTCCTTCCTGACGCTCGCGCTGCTCCTGCTGCTCACCGGCTGCAGCGAGGATGCGCTATTCGTGCCGGACTTCAACAACCCCAGTCTGGAGGACCTGCAGGGGGATCCTTCTCCGTCGACGATCGCGAGCGCAGCGATCGGGGTGCTCTTCACGACGCGCATCGACTTCGGCGACTACGTCCGTGACGTGGGGATCATCGGCAGAGAGAACTACGATCTGGACGGCTCGGACCCGCGCTTCGTGACGGAGCTGATCGTCGGGCCCCTGGACGCCGGCAGCCGAGCCTTCGGCGGCGACCACTTCTACGAGCCGTACGCCGCGATCCGAAACGCCAACGTGCTGCTGGACGCGATGGACAGGGCCACGCAGATCACGGACGCGCAGAAGGAAGCGGTGCGGGGCTACGCCAAGACGCTGGCGGCGCTCAACCTGCTGCTGGTGATCAACACCCACGACGTGAACGGCGCGCCGATCGACGTCAACCTGCCCATCGGAGAGCTGGCGCCGATCGTCGGCAAGGACGCCGTCTTCGACCGGATCGCCACGCTGCTGGAAGAGGCGCGCGGGCATCTCCAGGCAGGCGGGGACGCATTCCCGTTCACGCTGCCGAGCGGATTCGACGGGTTCGACACGCCCGGCACCTTCCTCTCCTTCAATCGGGCCCTGGCGGCCAGGGTGGCCGTCTACCGGGGGAATTTTGCGGAGGCGCTGACCGCATTGAACGAGTCGTTCCTCGTGGCGTGCGCCGATTTCGACCGTGGCGTCTACATGAACTACGGAACGGCCTCGGGCGACCTGCCCAACCCCATCTTCGAGGACCCAGCCACGTCCGACATCCGCGCGCATCCCTCGCTCGAGGCGTTGGCGCAGACACAGCCCGGCGGCGAGCTCGACCGGCGCTTCCTGGAGAAGACGTTCGAGACGGCGCCCAAGACGCAGCAGGACCACACCTCGGACCTCACGTTCACGATCTACGAGACCGCCGAGAGCCCGATTCCGATCATTCGCAACGAGGAGCTGCTCCTGCTCCGCGCCGAGGCCAACATCGGTCTGGGGAACATACCGGCCGCTCAGGAAGACCTGAACTGCATCCGCACGCAGGTGGGGGGGCTCGCTACACGGACGGACCTGACGAGCTCGAACGCAGTCGACGAGCTCCTCTACAACCGGACCTTCTCGCTGCTCTTCGAGGGGGGCCATCGCTGGGTGGACTACCGGCGGCAGGGACGCCTGGAGGACCTGCCGATCGACGTTCCCGGGGACGTCGTCCACGATCGCTACCCGATCCCTCGAGACG
>JACCXV010000057.1 GCA_013696835.1 Gemmatimonadota bacterium
GCCTGGATCCGCCACACCCTGTCGCCCGCGTCGTCGGCGACCAGCAGCGAGCCATCGCGCAGGAACGCGAGGCCCACGGGGCGGCCGTGGACCTCCTCGCCGGCGCCCTCGGTAAGAAATCCGGTGAGGAAGTCCTCGGCGGGGCCGACCGGCTTCCCCCCGCGAAAGGGGAGGAACAGCACCCGGTAGCCGGCGAACCCGGAACGGTTCCACGAGCCGTGCTGCGCGATGAACGCTCCCTCACGGTAGCGCTCGGGGAAGGTCGGCCCCTGGCCGAAGACGATCGACATGGTGGCCGTGTGCGCGCCCAGGGCAAAATCCGGCGCCACGGCCCTGGCGACCAGGTCCGGCCGCTTTCCGGCCTGCCGCGGTTCCTCGTGCGAGCCGAAGTACGCGTACGGCCAGCCGTAGAACGCCCCCTCCTTCACGCTCGTCACGAAATCGGGCACCAGGTCCTCACCGAGACCGTCGCGCTCGTTGACGGCCGTCCACAGGGTGCTGCTACCGGGCGCCCAGGCCAGCCCGTTCGGGTTGCGCAGTCCGGAGGCGAACACGCGCATGCCGCTGCCATCCGGGTTCACCTCGAGGATGGCCGCCCGACGCGGGTCCTTCGCGTCGATCCCCTCGACGTCGACGTTCGTGGCCGACCCCACGGTCACGTAGAGCTTGGAGCCGTCCCGGTTCGCGAGCACGTTGCGCGTCCAGTGGTTGTTGTAGCCCCCCGCCGGCAGGTCCAGGACCTTCTCGCCCGGCGCGTCGATCCGGGTCTCCCCCGCCCCGTACCGGTAGCGCACCAGCGCGTCCGTGTTTCCCACGTACAGGTAATCGCCTGCGAGGGCCATGCCGAAGGGGCGGTTCAGGCCGGAGAGGAAGGTCTCGCGCGTCTCCGGCGTGCCATCGGAGTCCGCGTCCCTGAGGAGCGTGATGCGGTTCGCGGAGGGCCCGCGCATGCCAGCCGCGTAGCGCGCCGCGAGATTCGCCGCCGGTAGCGTGCTGTCGCGGGCCGATCCGGGGTTGTTGGACTCCGAGACCAGCACGTCGCCGTTGGGCAGGACGTACAGCCAGCGCGGGTGCTGCAGGCCCTCCGCGAACAGGCTGACCGCGAACCCCTCGGGCGCCTGCGGCGTCTGCCCCGCTGGCCAGCCCACCACCCTGGCGAATCGGCTGACGCGATGCGTCGTGTCAGGCGGGGGCAGAACGGGGTCGGGCCCGTAGCCCGGCCGCAGCTCCGCCCGGTCGCCCGCGGAGCGGTCGGCAGCGGTTGACCGGTCAGGAGCGGTCGACCGGTCAGCGTTGGCATCCGACGAGCGGTCAGCGGTGGCGCAGCCCGACGCGCCGACCAGGAGGCAGGCGGCGAGCGCGAATGCGGACGCCAGGGCCCGTGAGCGCGAAGCGGTCAGTGGGTTCCACATGGCCGCAAGCTGCGCCCTGCCCCGCGCCGGGGGCAAGGCAAGGAAAGGTCCGTCCCATTGGCACCCGGCCTCACCCTCGTCATAATGGAAGGCCTATGGAAGACCGGTGACGATACGGCGCATCCTCGTTCCCCTGGACGGCTCCCCGCTCGGCGAAGCGGTGCTGTCCCATGCGGCGAGCATCGCCCGCGCGTTCGACGCCGAGATCCTCCTCGTGCGCGTCATGGGGGAGCGCCGGGCCGGACGGCAGCCGGTTGAGAGCGCGGAATGGCGACTGCGCAGGAGCGAGGCCGTCGCGTACCTGGAGGGTCTCGCCGCCAGGCTGGTCGCCCGCGGTGTAACAGCGCGTGCCGAGCTGGGACAGGGCGGCACGGTCCGCGGGATCCTCGAGGCGGCCCGGGAGCATGCGGCGGACCTGATCGCCTTCAGCCGCCAGGGCCGCAACGGCCCCAACGAGTTCGGTCTCGGCGGCACCGCCACGAAGATCGTCTCCCACGGCGGGCTCTCGTTCCTGCTGGTGGAGCCGGGATCGGTTTCCCTGGGCGGCGATCTCCTGCTCGCGGAGACCGATGGCGAGGTCGGCACGCCCGATGCGCCCGCTAGACGAGTGCTCGTCGCGGTGGACGGTTCCCACCGTGGGGAATGGGCGCTGAACCTGGCGGCACGGGTGGCGCGGGCCGCCCGCGCGGAGCTGGTCATCGCGCATGTCGTCCCCGTTCCTGCGATCACCTCGCGCACGCCGCTCGCGCCCGAGGACTCGCAGCTGCTGGAGCGCATCGTGGACGTCGGTCGCTCGGGCGCCGAGGAGTACCTCGCCGAAGCCTCGGACCAGCTCGCGACGCCCGATCTGCCGGTCCGCACGGTCCTGGAGGTCTCGCCCCAGATCGCGCAGACGATCTTCCGCATCGCCGAGCGCGAGAAGCCCGCTCTCGTCGTGCTCAGCGCCCACGGCACCTCCGACCCCGGACCCTGGCGCTACGGCACGGTCGCGAGCGCGCTGGTCGCCAATAGCCCCTTCTCGCTGCTCGTCTTTCAAGACGTGCCGCGGCTCCCGCTCCCCGCGAACGAGCCCGCGCGGGACCTCACCGCCCAGACGGACAACGGTTGGTCTCGCTAGACGAGCTGATAGCACCTCCTCCTCCATCCTCCACCGACGAGCTGGCCGAGAGCCTGGCGCGGTCGCACGCCGCCGTCCGCCGGCGGTCCTCCGGGGGGGTGCGCCGGGAGGTTCGCCGGCTCGCGCTCGCCTTCCAGGCTTGCGAGCGCCGCGCCGCCCGGATCACGAGCCCGAGCCCCGCCGTGGCCCGCGCCGCCGAGTGGCTCCTCGACAACCAGCACGTGATCGAGGAGGCGCTGCAGCACGTGGTGGAGAGCCTGCCGCCGGGCTACTACCGCGAGCTGCCCCGGTTGACGACGGGCCCGTACGCCGGCCGCCCACGAATTCTCGCCATCGCGATCGAGAGCCTGCGGGAGGCGGACGGGCACCTGGACGTGGAGCGGGCCCGCCGGTTCGTCGAGGCGTACCAGCGCGTACAGCCGCTCAGGATGGGCGAGCTCTGGGCCTTCCCCACGCTCCTCCGCCTGGCGCTCCTCCAGGACCTCAGGCGGCACGTCGAGAACCTCTTCACCGATGGCGCGGCCGGCGACGGATCGGCCGCCGGGGGCGTGGGAGAGGCGAGCAGGGTGGCGACGGGAGTGATCGGTCTGCGGCAGCTCGCCGCCCACGACTGGAAGGAGGTCTTCGAGAGCCTGAGCCGCGTCGAGCGGCTGCTGCGCCAGGACCCCGGCGGGGTCTACGGTGGGATGGAGTTCGCGACCCGCGACGTCTACCGCAAGGCCGTCGAGCACATCGCCAGGGAGCGGAGGGGGATCGCCGCGGGCATCGACGAAGAGCAGGTTGCCGCCGCCGCGATCGAGTTGAGCCGCGACGCCGGCGGGGCGGAAGCAGGACGGCGGGGTCATGTAGGCTATTATCTCGTGGACGACGGGCTCGCCTTGCTGGAGCAGCGGCTCGCAGTGCGGGTTCCGGTCAGCCGCAGCATCCCGCGCGCGCTGTTTCGCCGCGCAGCGGTCCTCTATCTGATCAGCGTGGGGGCACTGACGGCCGCGCTCCTCGTCACCGCGGGAAGCGTCGTCCTGGATGCTCTCGCGCCGGACGCCGCAACGGCGCCCCGCGGCCCCGGCTTCGTCCTCCTGGCGCTCCTCGCGTTCGCGGCCGCGGCACTCGTGCCCGCCTCGACCGTCGCCGTGAGCCTCGTCAACTGGATCGTGACGCGCGCCGTGCGCCCGCGGCTCCTGCCCAAGCTCGACTTCGAGGAGGGCGTGCCCGACGCCTGCCGGACGATCGTGGTCGTGCCCTGCGTGCTCACGAGCCCCGACGAGATCGCCGCGCACGTCGCGGAGCTCGAGGTCAACTACCTGGGCAACTCGGAGCCGAACGTCCTCTTCGCGCTGCTCTCCGACTTCGGAGACGCCGACCGTCACCACCTCCCCGAGGACACGGAGCTCCTGGACCTCGCGCGCGAAGGGGTCAGCCGGCTGAACGAGCGACACGGGAAGGCGTTCTACCTCCTGCACCGGGAACGGCGCTGGAACGCGTCGGAGGGGCGCTGGATGGGCTGGGAACGAAAGCGCGGCAAGCTGCACGAGCTCAACCGCCTGCTGCGGGGCGCCACCGACACGAGCTTCAGCGTGCAGACGGGCCCCCTCGACGTGCTTCCTTCCGTGCGCTACGTGCTGACGATCGACGCCGACACGTTCCTCCCGCCAGCGGCTGGGCGGCGGCTGATCGCCACGCTGGCACACCCGCTGAACGGCGCGGAGCTCGACGGAGCCGGCCGCGTCCTCAAGGGCTATTCGATCCTCCAGCCGCGGGTCGAGATCACGCCCGTCAGCGCCACGCGCACCGCCTTTGCCCGCATCTACGAGGCCGACAACGTCCTCGACCTCTACACGCACGCGGTCTCCGACGTGTATCAGGACCTGGCGGGAGAGGGGGTCTTCGCGGGCAAGGGCCTCTACGATCCCGACGCGTTCGAGCGCTCCCTCGAGGGACGCGTCCCCGAGAACGCGCTGCTCAGCCACGACCTGTTCGAAGGCGTGCACGGCCGCGCTGCGCTCGTCTCCGACGTGGCGGTCTTCGAACGCTATCCGTCGCACGTGCTGACCTACATGCGCCGCGTGCACCGCTGGGTCCGGGGGGACTGGCAGCTGCTGCCGTGGCTCCTGCGTACCGTTCCGGGGGAGGGTGGCCGCCGGCTCCGCAACCCGCTCTCGCTCCTGGGCCGCTGGAAGATCGCGGACAACCTGCGCCGCAGCCTGTTCGCACCCTCGTTGATCGCGCTCACCGTGGTCGGCTGGCTGTGGCTGCCCGGCCCCGCGTGGGCATGGGCGCTGGTCGCGGCAGGCGTGCTCGGCGTGCCCTTCCTGCTGCAGGCGGCGGCGACCCTGCAGCGGCTGCTGAGCCCGTCCGGCGCGCGGCCCGTGCTCGGCCGCCACAGGCTGAGGCCTGCCGTGCGCGAGGCCTTCGCCTCGCTGGGCGCTGGCGTGGGACGCTGGGCGCTGGGAGTGGTCTTCCTGCCGTACGAGGCCGCGGTCGTCGTGGACGCGATCGCGCGCACGCTGTACCGCGTGCTCGTCTCGCGGCGGAACCTGCTCGAGTGGACCACGGCTGCGGGCGCGGCGCGGGAGATGAGCGACGCCACGAGCCAGCTCTACCTGTGGCGCAGC
>JACCXV010000064.1 GCA_013696835.1 Gemmatimonadota bacterium
ACGGGGTGTGCACGCTGTCCGGGGCGGGTGCCGCCGGCACCAGCAGCGAGGCGTGCTCGTGGGACACGACCCACGGCCCGGCGCCCGTGCGGCGGTAGACGTCGGTGATGCGCCCGGCCGAGGAATCGGGTGCGCCGCCCTCGCTCGGCTGCGTGACCGCACGCCAGACGCCGAAGGAATAGGCCACCTCGGGCCGCACGACGAACTGGGAGCGCTGCACGTCGAGTTCGAGAACGCGTAGCTTCTCCAGCCTCCGACGCAAATGGGCTCGAACCGCCTCCTGCCCCAGCAGGAGCTCTGGAACGCCGGGGGCGAACACTTCCGCGTGGACGGAATAGACCGACGCCGCGCTGTCGGGGGCGCCGTCGAGGAGCCCCTGCACGAAGCGGTCGGAGAGGGCCCGCAGCGCGAGTTCGTCCGCGCTCTGCCCGGTCCCGGACGCGATCTCCTCGGTGCGGGCTGGCGCAATGGGGGTGGCCGCCGGCGTCGAATCCGCGGCCGGATCGGGCGAGCTCCCGGTGCCCGGAGGCTCGGCGCGCGGCCGGCAGGCCGTGGTCGGGAGCAGGCAGGCCAGGCAGACGAGAAACCGACATGCGGCGGTCGAGGTCACCCGAGCCCCGTTGAAGGGAGGAGGAGAGTCGAAGGTATTGTTCGCCCGCGCGGCGCGGAGGGTCAAGCCGCCGTGCCTTTCCCCCCCAGTCGGAGCATCCGATGACGAGCTCCAGGACCCGTCCCGCCGCCCGCCGCGCGCGCTCTCGACCCGGCCCACAGCCGCGCAAGGGGCGGGCCCCCATCGCCCTCGAGGCGATCCTGCTGGACATCGACGGCACGTTGTTCCTCTCGAACGACCCGCACGCTCGCGCGTGGCGCGAGGTGATGCGAGAGCAGCGTGGCCTGCTCGTTCCCCTGTCGAGGATCCGACCGCTCATCGGGATGGGGGGTGCGGAGCTCGCGGGCAAGCTGCTCGGGGGCCGCGCCTCGCGGCGCGACCTGGAGGCGCTCGCCGACGTCCACGAGGAGTTGTTCCGCAGCGAGTACCTGCCGTCGGTGCGCGAGGTGCCGGGCGCGGCGGACTTCCTGCGCGAGTGCAGGCGCCGCGGCGTGCGCGTGGTGCTCGCGAGCTCCGGCAAGCCGGAGCAGGTGCGCGAGCTGGCCCGCAAGCTGGGCGTGACGCGCTACATCGAAGGCGCCACCGACGCCGATGACGTCGCCCGTGCGAAGCCCGCGCCCGACCTCTTCCTGGCCGGCATGCGGAAGTTCCGTCTGCCGAACGCGACCGCGGTCGTGGGCGACACCCCCTACGACGTGCGCGCCGCGCGCGCGGCGGGACTCCCCGCGATCGGCGTCCTCACCGGCGGCTTCTCACGCGCCTCGCTGGCGGGAGCAGCCCGCGTGTACGGACGGGTCGGAGACATACTGGAGGACCTGGTCTGGTGCGTGCGGTGAGCGCCAGCACGCCAGGAGCGGCAGCCGGCGCCCGGGAGCGACCTCTGCTGCAGGCGCTCGGGATCTTCTCCGGCGTGGCGATCGCGGTCGGCGGCACGATCGGCACCGGCATCTTCCGCACGCCCGGCCCCGTCGCCGCGCAGCTCGGCGACGCGCGCCTCATCCAGGCCCTGTGGATCTTCGGCGGCCTGGTGTTCCTCTGCGGGGCGATGACGTACGCGGAGCTCGGCAGCCGGCGCCCCCGCTCGGGCGGCCTCTTCACCTTCATCCGCGAGGCGTACGGGCCGGGACCCGGGTTCGTCTACGGCTCGCTCTTCGCGGGCGTCACGGCGCCGGCAACGGCGGCTGCCCTGGGCGTGGTCTTCGGGGAGTACGTCGTGCGTCTCGGCGGGGGAGAAGCGGGCTCCGTTCCGCTCTTCGCAGCCGGCGCGATCACGATCCTGGCCCTCACCAACTACGTGGGTCTGCGCTGGGGCGCGGGCGTGCAGAACGTGCTCACGATCGTGAAGGTCGCGGGCCTAGTGGCGCTGGTGGGGATCGCGTTTCTCCATTCCGCCGCGCCCGGGGCAGGAGCACCGCTGGAGAGCTCCAATCGCGTGTCGGCTGGACTGCTCGTCGCGTTCGCAATCGCCTTTCAATCGGTGATCTGGGCCTTCGACGGCTTCAGCGACCCGCTCAAGGTGGGGGAGGAGATCGAGCACCCACGCCGGAATCTGCCCCGCTCGCTTATCGGCGGGACGGCCGTGATCGCGGTGGTCTACCTCCTGGTGAACGCAGCCTTCCTGTGGGCCGTGCCGCTGGCGACGATGGCGGGCTCGACGCTTCCGGCCGCGGACGCGGCCACGCGGCTCCTCGGGCGGGCCGGCGACCCACTGATCACGGGGCTCGCGCTCGTGGCGATCCTCGGCACCCTCAACGAGAGCTTGCTGGCCAACCCGCGAATCGCCTATGCGATGGCGAGGGACGGCCTCGCGCCGTCGGTGCTGCGAAGCGTCAACGTCGGCGGCACGCCCACGGCGGCCCTGCTCCTGAACGCCGCGCTCGCGCTCGTATTCGCGCTCAGCGGGACCTTCGAGGACCTGCAGGCGGTGGTGGCCTTCGCCCTCATGCTGGGAGAGGTGGCCGCCACCGGAGCGCTGTTCGTCTTCCGCCGCCGCCGCCGCGCCCTCGCCGACGCCACCCACTACCGCGTTCCAGGCTATCCCGTCGTGCCTGCGCTCTTTCTGCTCGTCAATCTGGGCGTGGCTGCGAGCCTGATCCTGGTGAGCCCCAGGCAGGCCCTGGTGGGTCTGGTGGTGATAGCAGTGGCGGCGCTGGCGTACGCGCTCCTACGTACGCGCCTCGCGGCCGGGGGAGGCGCAGCCGAACCCCGTCATTGACCCCGGCCGAGATCCTCGCGAGCATCCGCGTCGCCGGCGCTCGCCGCCGTGCCGCCCGTTGCCGCCGTGCCGCCCGTGCCGCCCG
>JACCXV010000072.1 GCA_013696835.1 Gemmatimonadota bacterium
CTCGGACGGCCCGCCGTTGGTCGCCGGGACCCAGTTCTCGTTCCCGGCCTCCTTGAGCGAGAGCTTCACGCGGTTCTGCTTGTCGATCCCGATAAGCCGCACCTGCACCTGGTCGCCGACGTTGAGCACGTCCTCGACCTTCTCCACGCGTCCCTGCGCCAGCTCCGAGATGTGCACGAGGCCGTCCTTGCCGGGCATGAACTCGACGAAGGCGCCGAATGCGAGCACGCTCTTCACCACCCCGTCGTAGACGCGCCCGATCTCGGGCTCGGCGACGATCCCGCGGATGATCTCGAGGGCCTTCTCTCCGGCCGTCGGGTCGACGGACGCGATGTTGACGGTGCCGTCGTCGTTGACGTCGATCTTCGCCCCGGTCTGCTCGACGATGCCGCGGATGATCTTGCCACCTGGTCCGATCACCTCGCGGATCTTGTCCTTGTTGATCGTGATCGAGAGGATCCGCGGCGCGTAGCGCGAGAGCTCCGTCCGGGGCTCGGCGATCGCCGCCTCCATCTCGCTCAGGATGTGCAAGCGGCCCGCGCGCGCCTTCTCGAGGGCGGTCTCGAGGATCTCGAAGGAGATGCCGCCGATCTTGATGTCCATCTGTACGGCCGTGATGCCCGCGCGCGTGCCGGCGACCTTGAAGTCCATGTCGCCGAGGTGATCCTCGAGCCCCAGGATGTCCGACAGCACTGCCACCCTGTCCCCCTCCTTGATGAGCCCCATCGCGATGCCTCCGCAGTGGCGCCCGATCGGCACGCCGGCCTCCATTAGCGCCAGCGAGCTGCTGCAGACCGTGGCCATGCTGGAGGATCCGTTGGACTCGAGGATGTCCGAGACGATGCGCAGGGTATAGGGGAAGCGCTCCTGCCCCGGGATGAGCGGGGTCAACGCGCGCTCGGCGAGCGCACCGTGGCCGATCTCGCGGCGGCCGGGGCCGGCGACGCGTCCCACCTCGCCCACGCTGAAGGGCGGGAAGTTGTAGTGCAGCATGAACGTCTTGTGGTACTTCTCCTCGAGGTCGTCGATCATCTGCGTGTCCTCGGAGGTTCCGAGCGTCACCACGCCCAGGCTCTGCGTCTGTCCGCGGGTGAAGAGCGCCGAGCCGTGGGTGCGGGGCAGCACGCCGATCTCGCAGGTGATGGGCCGGATCGCGTCGGGGCCGCGCCCGTCGGCGCGCCGGCCATCCTCGAGGATGCGCCGCCGCATCTCGCGCTTCTCGATCGACTCCACGATCTCCCGCACCGCCGCCTTGTCCTCCTTTGCCCGCTCCTCGCCAAGCGAAGACAGGAGGTCGGACTGGAGCGCGCGCATGGCGTCCTGGCGCTCATCCTTGGCCTCGAGCTGCAGCGCGGCCTTGACGCGCTCCTCGGCGAAACCGCGGACCCGCTCCTCCAGGCCAGCCTCTGGACGGCGAGGGGCGAACTCGCGCTTCGGGCGCCCGGACTCGCCCCGGATGCGCTCCTGCAGCTCGCAGATCCGCGCGATCTCGACGTGGGCCGCGCGCATGGCCTCGAGCACGTCCGCCTCGCTGACCTCGTTGGCCCCTCCCTCCACCATCACGATCGAGTCCCGCGTGCCCGCCACCACCAGCTCCAGGTCCCCGGCCTCGATCTGTGGGAGCGTGGGGTTCACGACCAGGCGTCCGTCCGCGCGGCCGATCCGCACCGCAGCCACCGGCCCCGCCCAGGGGATGTCGGAGAGACTCAGTGCCGCCGAGGCCCCGATCAGCGCCAGCACGTCGGGATCGTTCTCCTGGTCGAAGGACACGACGGAGCAGATGACCTGCACCTCGTGCATGTAGCCTTCGGGGAACAGCGGACGGATCGGGCGGTCCACCTGGCGGGCCGAGAGGATCTCCTTCTCGCCGGGACGGCCCTCCCGCTTGAAGAAGCCGCCGGGGATCTTGCCGGCCGCGTACGACTTCTCGCGATACTCCACGAAGAGGGGGAAGTACCCACGGTCGTAGTTGGCTTCCTTGGAGGCCACGACGGTGGCGAGGACGGCGGTGCCGCCGTACTGGACCAGGACAGCGCCGTCCGCCAGCCGGGCCATGCGCCCGGTCTCGATGGACAGCGTCCGGCCCGCGATCTCGAGCTCGTTTCGGAAGGTCGTCAAGGGTCGCTACTTTCGGATGTTCAGCGTTTCGAGGATGTGACGGTACGCGTCGAGGTCCGTCCGCTTCAGGTAATCGAGCAGGCGCCGCCGCGTGCCCACCATCTTGAGGAGCCCCCGCCGCGAGTGATGGTCGCCCTTGTTCGCGCGGAAGTGGTCGCCGAGCGAGTTGATGCGTGTCGTGAGGAGCGCGATCTGCACCTGGGGCGATCCGGTGTCCGCATCGTGCAGCCGGTTCACGGCCACGACCTCCTGCTTTCTCTCCTTCGTCAGGGCCACGAACGTCTCCTCTTCGGGGAAATCGGGACCGCGCGGCGGCGGCGGATCGGGACAAACGGGGTAATTTACCCCCCTTCACCGGTTTGTAAAGCGAAGCGGCTCTCCACGACAGCCGTCGCGAGGCGGATGTCTTCGCGCATCGCGCGCGTCAGCGACGCGGCGTCGGCGAAGGCTCGCACGTCGCGGAGACGCTCGAGGAAAGCGACCTCGACCCGTTCCCCGTAGAGCGAGGCGTCGAACCCCACCAGGTGCGCCTCGAGCATGGGGGCGCTCTCTCCGAACGTTGGACGACCGCCCCAGTGAACGGCAGCCGGAAGCCATCGGTCCCGGACCTCGGCGAAGCAGGCGTATATTCCGTCGGGCGGCATTTGCTTCCTCGGATCGAGCGCCAGATTGACCGTCGGCACCCCCAGCGCCGCGCCCCGTCCGGCGCCGCGCACCACCGGGGCCATGACCGAGTAGGGGCGGCCGAGAAGCTCGCCCGCCAGCGCGATCCGCCCG
>JACCXV010000081.1 GCA_013696835.1 Gemmatimonadota bacterium
GGACACAGGCGGGGCGCTGCGCGCAGCCTGCGGGACCGCCGCCTCCGCGCGCGGCACCGCAGCGCCGGAGGCCTGGGGACGAGTGGCCGCCGCGGCAGCCCCGATCTCGCAGAGCACGGTTCCGATCGCCACCGTCTGTCCCTCGGAAACGAGGATGCGACCGATCACGCCGGCGGCGGGCGATGGGATCTCCGTGTCGATCTTGTCGGTGGTGACCTCGACGAGCGCCTGGTCCTCCTGGACGGTGTCTCCCTCCGCCACCAGCCATCTCGCAAGGGTTCCCTCGACGACACTCTCGCCGAGCTGGGGCATGGTGACCGGGGTCGCCATCAGTAGGCCGCCAGCTGCCGCGCCTTCGTCAGGATGCGCTCCGTGTTAGGCAGGATGAATTGCTCCATCTCGGTGGCGAAGGCGTTGTGCGTGTCGAGCATTCCCACGCGCAGGATCGGTCCGTCGAGCGCGTCGAAGGCGTGCTCCGCGATGCGCGCCACGATCTCGCCGCCGATGCCCCCGCGCAGGCGATCCTCGTGAACCACCATGACCTTGCTGCACTTGCGCACGGAAGCCAGCACCGCGTCCATGTCGAGAGGGTAGACAGTGCGCAGATCGAGCACCTCCGCCAGCACTCCGTCCTCGGACTCGAGGCGCTCGGCAGCTTCCACGCACTGATGGACCGTCCCTCCGTACGTGATCATCGTCAGGTCCCTCCCCTCCCTGCGCAGCGCCGCCCTGCCCAGCGGCACCACGATGTCACCCTCGGGAAGGTCCTCCTTCAGGCTGCGATAGAAGCGCTTGTGCTCGAAGTACAGCACCGGGTCCTCGTCGCGAATGGCCGCCTTCAGGAGCCCCTTCGCGTCATAGACGGTCGCGGGGCAGACGATCTTCAGGCCGGGCACGCGGAAGAACCACGCCTCCGGGTTCTGCGAGTGGAAGAGCGCGCCCGTGACCCCGGACCCGGAGGGGCCGCGCACCACCATCGGAACCCGTGCCTCGGGCTGGCCGCCGTGCCGGTAGCGCAGCGTGGCCGTCATGTTCACGAGCTGGTCGAATCCGCACGTGATGAAGTCCATGAACTGCATCTCGGCGACCGGACGCTGCCCCTGCAGCGCGGCGCCCACAGCCGCCCCGACGATCAGCGACTCGGCGATCGGCGTGTCGATCATGCGCAGCGGACCGAACTCGTCCAGCAGTCCGTCGGTGGCCTTGAACGCGCCACCCAGCGTTCCGATGTCCTCGCCGAGGCAGAAGACGCTCTCGTCGCGCAGCATCTCTTCGCGGAGCGCGTCGTGGATCGCCTGCAGGTACGTCGTCTGGGCCATGCGTTCCCCCGGAGTCAGACGGTGCGATGGCCGCGCATCCACGGCGAGGAAGGAGCGGCTTCCCCGATGGGCTCGGCGTAGAGGTCCTCGAGCGCCGCCTCGCCTGGAGCGAAGCGGCTCCGCTTCGCGAACGCGACCGCGTCCTTCATGATCGCCTCGATGGGTGCGTCGACCGCGCGCCGCAGCTCCTCGAGGTCGTGTCCCTTGACGTGCAGATAGCGCTCCCAGCGCTCGACGGGATCCTTCGCCTTCCAGCGCAGCAGCTCCTCCCGGTCCACGTAGTCGGCCTGGTCGTGCTCCGAGTGTCCCCGCAGGCGGAACGTCATGCACTCCAGCAGCGTCGGTCCCTCGCCGCCGCGGGCTCGCCGCACCGCGCGCTGCATGGCCTTCAGCACGTCGCCCAGGTCGTTGCCGTCCACCACGTCGCCGTACATGCCGTATCCCGCCGCGCGGTCAGCCACGTGGTCGGTCGGGAACGAGAGCTCGGGCGGCGTCGAGTATGCCCACTGGTTGTTCACGCAGATGAAGATGCAGGCCAGCTTGTGGATCCCCACGAAGTTCGCCGCCTCGTGGAAGTCCCCGCGGCTGCTCGTACCCTCGCCGAAGGTGCCTACGGCGACGCGATCCCGGCCGCGCTGCCGGAAGGCGAGCGCCGCTCCCGCGATGACGGGCAGCGTCGCGCCGAGGTGGCTGACGGATCCGAAGATGCCGCGGCTCAGGTCACCCGCGTGGGTCCAGGAATCGTGTCCGCGCGAATAGCCGGTCTCGCGACCCATGATCTGCGCGAGCAGCCGGCGTGGATCGGCGCCGCGCATGAGGAAGAGTCCCATGTCGCGGTGCAGCGGGGCGACGAAGTCCCCTTCCTCGAGCACGCTGCCAATCCCGACGGTGGTCGCCTCCTGGCCGATGCCGGAATACAGGCCACCCTTGATCTGTCCCTGGCGATACAGCTTGCCGCACCGGTCCTCGAACGCGCGCGACAGACGCATCCAGTAGTACAGCCGGATCTCCGGGGACCAGGATGGATCCACCGACTCCGCCGGCGAGGGAGCCTCCGGGGCCTGCGCCTCGGGATCGTCCTCCCTGGCGACGGTCGCGGTATGCCCACTGTAGACGGCGGACCAGCCGCCGTCGCC
>JACCXV010000096.1 GCA_013696835.1 Gemmatimonadota bacterium
GGGAACGAAGGCCCGTGCCGGAAAGGCGCAGGTGGACCGCATGGCGGCCGCGCTGATCCTGCAGGGCTATCTCGACTCGCAGCATCGCACGCGGCCATGAGCGGCCGTGTGCTGCGGCGGCTGGCAGCGCTGTCCCTGACTCTGGCGGTCATGGTGGCTGTGCTCGCAGCCGGCGGCTGGTACCTGCTGGCACCCGTCGACGTCGACGTCACCCGCGGACGCAGCACGAAGATCGGGATCGAGATCCCGCGCGGGGCGCACATGGGCGAGATCGCCGCGCTGCTGCAGGAACGCGACCTGATCCGGAACGCTCTGGCCTTTCGCTGGTACGCGCGCATGCGTGGCGAAGCGGACCACATCCATGCCGGTCGCTACGACGTTCCACGCGGGCTCTCCGCGCCCGATCTCCTGGCCCAGCTGGTGGAGGGCCGCATCCGCCTGACCCGGCTCGTGGTCCCGGAGGGTCTCACCGCTGACGAGGCTGCGCACGTCGCGGCCAGCCAGGCGCGCTTCTCCGCCGCGGAGTACCTGGCCCTCGCACGCGACTCGCTGCTGGCCGACTCGCTGGGCGTCCCGGGGCCCACGCTCGAGGGCTACCTCTTCCCCGAGACCTACTTCGTGGATCCGGCGATCACCGCGCGCGAGTTCGTGGCTCTGCAGGCGCGAACGTTCCGCAGGGTCTTCGAGCCCGATCTGCTGAAGGGAGCAACCGGACGCGGCATGCCCGGAAAGGAAGCCGTCATCCTCGCGTCCATCATCGAGGCCGAGGCGCGACGGCCGGAGGAGCGCCGGACTATCTCGGCGGTCTACCACAACCGGCTCGACCAGGGAATGCCCCTCGAGGCCGACCCGACCGTCCAGTACGCCCTGGGAGGCCACCGCGCGCGCGTGCTCTACCGTGATCTGGAGGTCAACTCTCCGTACAACACGTACCGCAATCCCGGCCTGCCCCCCGGCCCCATCAACAGCCCGGGCCGCGCCTCCCTCGAGGCCGCCGTGCACCCGGACTCGAGCTCCTACCTCTACTTCTTCTGGATCGGGGACTCCCTCGGTACCCACACGTTCTCGCGCACCTACGACGAGCATCTCCGCAAGCGCGCCCAGCTCCGCCGCTAGCTCCCCGCTAGGAACAAAAAGAAAGCCGCCCACTCGGCGGCCCCTTCGCTCGCAGATCGCGCTATCCACTGTTGCCTCAGCGGGGGAGGACCGCCCGCCCGGGACGACCTCTTCCCCTTCGGCCCGGGCGGGCGGTCCTCCCCGCTACCGGGCGGGCGGTCCTCCCCCGCTACCGGGCGGGCGGTCCTCCCCCGCTACTTCTTGTCGATCATCCGAATCAGTCTGGCCGCCAGCCGCAGCCCGCGCAGGAAGAAGAACACGAACAGGCAGGTGGTGAGGACGAGGATCAGGTTCAGCAACCACACGGCTTCGACGTCCTGCGCGGCGAAGGCGACGAGGCCGATCGCCGAGAACAGCGCGGGGACGACGACGAAGAGCGCGAAAGCGACGGCGACGAGCTCGCCGAGGCTGGGTTTGCGCCGGGGGAGCGCACCTGGGGAGCGCCTGCCGCGGGGAGAGCGTGGTGCGCCAGCCTGGATCGTCATCGGTTCACGCCGAGGTAAAGGTCGCTGAACCGAGGATACGCGGCGCGGCAGGCCGACCCCATCGGCCGGCGGGTCGCCGCGACTACGTCCGGCCGGTGCTCTGGACGCCGGCTTCGTGCGACCGCGGTCGTAGGACCCTCCTCCCGTCCATCCCGTTCCCACCCCGCTCTTTCAGGAACGTGAGCCATCCCAAATCGGCGTGCGCTTCGCCGCGCGCCGCCGCGAAGAAGCTGTCCTGCAGGCGGCGGGTGACGGCACCGACCGTGCCGTCACCGATCGACCGCCCGTCCACCTCACGGATCGGCGTCACCTCGGCGGCCGTGCCCGTGAAGAACGCCTCATCCGCCTCCAGCACGTCCTCCAGCCGGATCCACGTCTGGATGCGGCTCGGTATGCCGTGCAGCCTGGCCAGCTCGAGCACCGAGGCCTGGGTGATCCCGGGAAGGATCGATGCGGGCGCGTCGTTGGTGAGGAGCGTCCCATCCTTCACGTAGAACACGTTCTCGCCGGACCCCTCCGCAACGAAGCCCTCCTGGTTCAGCAGGAGGGCCTCCTCGAAGCCGCGCGCGCGGGCGTCCGAGAGCGACAGGAACGAGTTCAGGTACTGGCCGCAGCCCTTGGCGGTGGAGGGGACGCTTGAGGTGTGCGTCTTGCGCCAGGGTGACACCGTCACGCGGATGCCGTTCTGGATGCCGTCCGCGCCCAGGTACATGGGGAACGGATACACCACGATGGCGACCGTGACGGGACACTGGCGAGGAAGGATCCCGAGGTTGCCGTAGCCGTAGAGGGCGAGCGGGCGGACGTACCCCTCCGTGAGCTCGCTGGACTCGATGACGTCGCGAACCGCCTGCGCGAGCTGCTCCTCGGACCAGCCGAGCTGCATCCGGTACTGGGCGGCGGAGCGCTCGAAGCG
Organism: Gemmatimonadota bacterium; assembly: GCA_013696835.1. Lineage (GTDB taxonomy): Bacteria > Gemmatimonadota > Gemmatimonadetes > JACCXV01 > JACCXV01 > JACCXV01. The sequence goes on from JACCXV010000096.1 coordinate 2,518, forward strand.
CTGCAGGTGCTCTCCCAGCCGGAAGAGCGCCGGCCCGCGGGCGGTGTCGTAGAAACGGATGCCCTCGAAGACGCCGGTGCCGTAATGGAGGCCGTGCACGCACACGTGCACGCGCGCGTCGCTCCAAGGCAGAAGATCGCCGTCGAGCCAGATGGCCCCCCGCTCCGGGAAGAACCCCATCCACGCACCCCCGCCGGAAGCGCCCGGCCGCAAGAAAGAAGGGAGGCCCGGCCTACCGCACGCGGACCAGGAAGCGCTGCTCGACCCCGCCGTCATCGCTCACGCCGTACGATCCCACCGACTGCACGTTCTTGAAGGCTTCGATGACCTTGGTCATCGTGTCCTGCGTCTGGGCGGACGCCTGGCCGCTCATCTGCTGGAAGGTCGTGAGCGCCGTGCCAACCTCGGTCATGAGCTGCGCCGTGTTCGCGAAGCCGACCAGGTTCGCCTCCCCGGGATAGAAGCCCGAGAGAGCCTTGAACTCCGCCGCAGAGCCCACGGCCGGCGTGGCCCCCGTCTTGGCGTCGAGCATGCGCTGGAGGGCGCCCCGGGAGAGCGCCACCACGGCATAGTCGTCGTGCAGGGCGTACGCCGGCGCCAGCCCTTCGCCGAGCGGCGTCGGCGCGAAACGGATCGCGACGCCCTTGTAGTCCGCCTGCTGAAACTGGATCGGTATCGGCTGCCCGGAGGACTGCACTGCGCGCGCGATCTGCGCCTCCAGCTTCTCGAAGAAGGCCTTGGCGCGCGCCTGGTCCGTGGACTGGATGATCAGGCTGACCTGCGGCACGGGGAAGAAGCCGCCCTTCACCACACCGTTGAGACCGATCGCGGCCTCCTTCCCCATCCAGCCCAGGATGTCCTCCCGAATCCGCAAGCTACTCTGAGCCTCGAACGTGGCGATCCCGCTGTCCACCATGGCTGCCGCGTCCGCTCCGTCGCCCGCGGCGCCGCGCACCCGCGAAGCGTCCCGCAGGTAGGCGAGCGCAAAGTCGTAGATGCGGGGCGCGTCCAGCAGGTTGACCGCGTAGAACGCCAGGGTGGAATCCGGGAAGTAGCCAACCGCCTCCATCTCCGAGGCGGGCGTTCGGAGCATCTCGCGCAGGGGCTCAGCGCCGGCGGAGCCGGGATCCAGCAGCGCGTAGCTCGAGATCTGAAGGCCCTCGTCGGTCCACTGCGTCCCCGCGACCGTGGCGGACTGGATGTTGTACTTGTCCATCACGTCCAGCATCTCGTCGGTCACCGGGGCCGAGTCCCCGGCCGCGGAACGGGCCTTCTGCATCGAGCCCATCAGCCCCCGCACGCCGCCGCGATTCACGAACAGCGTGATGCTCGCCTCGCCCACGTGGGTCAGGGCCCGCTGGTAGAGCGTGTCCGATGCCATCGTGCCAGCTTCGCCGCCGTCCAGGGCGTCGACGGCGCTCTGGAAGCCGGCCTGGTCGCTGGAGAGCACGAGCTTCTCCCGGTGGAACCCGTACAGCCCCCGGACCTGGTTTTCCGGCGAGGACACCACCGTCACTTCCACGCCCTTGTACGTCTCGCTGGTGAACTTCGTCTGCAGGCTGTCCTGCGCTGCCCGGCGCAGGTTGGCGAGAATCGAGCCCATGGCGTCCTTGTCGCCCATGTCGGCGACGACGACCACGCGCTGAGTGGTGTCGGACGCCCCGCCGCCACCGGCGTAGACTCCGATCTGCACCTTGTCGCCCAGCGTCTGGAACAGCGTCTGCTCGTTCAGAGGCACGCCCGCGAGGGCCTGGAAGCGCTGCGAGGTCTGCGCGAGCGCGGGGCGCATTCGCTGCCGCACCTCGGGGATGGCCGCGAGCTGGGTGTAGAACTGGGTTGCCTTGATGCGCGTCCAGAAGCTCTCGAGGTCGTGCACGGAGACCACCACCGTGGCGCCGGCAGGCAGATCCCCCGCGACCGCCTCGGTCTCGACAGAACCCGCACGCGCGGCCCCGGGCCGAGCCGCTTCCGGCCCTTCCTCCTTCTTGCGACAACCCGGGACCGCGAGGAACAGCGCCAGGCCGAGCCACGTTGCCCGAGCGAGGAACGACATGGATGCAAGGCTCCTGTGAAGAGGGTCATCGCTTCGCGGGATGCGTACGGGGAAACGAGTTTACACGGCCACCCCGACCCTGTCAAAATGCCGCCACCGCCGGGGCGTGACCGCGGACCGGGGTTGCTCCCCTTTGGGTGGCACCCGGTCCAGCTTGCCGTGTATCTCTACCGCAAGTCCCAACGCCGAAAGGCCACCCCCCGCCACGATCTCCGTCGAAAGCGAAGGAGCTGAGATGAAGCGAAAGCAGTGCTGTATGTGTGCAGGGCTCCTGCTCGCAATTGCGTCCCGCACGGGGGCGGCGGGCGCACAGCAGTTCACTCCCGAGGACGCCGGGCGGGACATGGCGGCACAGCGCTCGATTCAGGCCCGCGACTACGGGGACAAGGCGCGGGCGGCGGCCCGTGACCTGGCGCAACTCAGGACCCGGGAGTTCGTGCCTTCCGAGATCGAGTGCAGGGTTCGAAGCGGCGCGGCGACCGACGTGAACCTCGACTGCGATCATCCGTTCCTGCCCAACAACGAGCCTCACGTCGCCGTGAATCCCAACGATCCGCAGCATGTGGTCGCCAGCTCGAACGACTTCGACTCGTGCTGCGACGAGTTCTACACGACCTTCGACGCCGGCCGAACCTGGACGACCGGGAACATGTCCAGCGAGGACCCGGGGCGAATCGGCAGCGATCCCGTCACGACCTTCGACCCGCAGACGGGCCGCGTCATCCACGCGTCGCTGAACTTCAAGATCACCAACGGGCTGGCGGACGACGGAGACCTGGTGGTGTCGCTCTCCGACGACGGCGGCATCACGTGGGGAAATCCGGTGGTGGTCTCCGACGGGATCGGAGACGACTTCGCGCCCGTGCAGTACTTCAACGACAAGCCGTGGATCGTAACCGACTACCATCCGTCCTCGCCACACTACGGACGGACCTACATGACGTGGAGCCGCTTCTTCAGCCGCAACGGGTTCTACGTGGAGTCGCCGATCTTCGAGTCGCACAGCGACGACGCCGGACGGAACTGGTCGCGCCCGCAGGAGATCTCGGGCACGAGCGCCGCCCTCTGCACGTTTCAGGTGGCGGGAGAAGCCGGCCGCTGCGACCAGGACCAGTACTCGATTCCGACGGTGGGGCCGGACGGCACCGTGTACGTGGCGTTCCTGAACTCGCAGCATGAGGCCGCATGGGAGGAAGGTGAGTTCGGCGAGAACCAGTACCTGGTGGTGAGGTCGACGGACGGGGGGGAGGCCTGGTCGGACCCCGTGCACGTCGTGGACCTCGAGGACGGCAGCCGCGACTACCCGTTCAACGTGGACGGCCGCCGCACGCTGACGGGCTACCAGGTGCGGGTGAACGCGGCCGGCAACATCGACGCGGATCCCACGTCGGGGAAGATCTACCTCACGTTCGCCGACAACCGCGCCGGCCGGCGCGACGTGAACCAGCCCGTGACGGACGTCAACGTCTATCTCATGACATCACTCGACGGTGCGACCTGGAGCGGCCCGACGGTGGTGTCCGACGAGGCGAGCGATCAGTGGTTTCCATGGCTGGACGTGAACCCCGTGAACGGCTCAATCGGCGTCCTCTTCCACGACCGCTCCACGCCACTCTCGCCCGCGCTGTATGACAATACGCTGGCCACCGGGCTGCCCGGGTCGTTCCGCTTCGAGACGCTCTCAACCCAGTCGTCCCACCCGCGAGCCTCGCTCTTCTTCCAGGCCGGTGCGCCGGGGTGCCAGCGCTGCGCCACGTTCTTCGGCGACTACAACTCCCTGGACTACGGACCCGATGGCGCTGCGAACGCCGCATGGACCGACATGCGGCGGTTCCTCGACCTGGGGGAAATCTCCGGCTACACGGAGAACATCTTCTTCAGGCGTCTGCCGTAAGGAATGGAGAGGGGGCCGCACGCCTGCGGCTCCCTTCGCCTCATCCCGGTTCGCCACCGCCACGCCCCTCCCGCCCTGGGGCGCAAGAAGGACACCGGTCGTCCCCCGCCGCCCCGCGCAGGTCGGCTGAGGTCACGACCGGCACCGGCGATGTGTCCGCGCCACACGTCAAGAGGTATCTTGCAAACGGTGAATGAGCCGCAGGACCGTCTTGTCCCATGAGGTGGAAGCAGTTGGCCAATAAAGTTCGATCTCAACGCGCTGGGCGAGGCATGGGCACGCCGACGGAGCTCGGAGGGCGCCGCTCGTGAACACGCGGCCCATGCGGGATCCCTTCCTCCCCCATCCGGCGACCGAGGTCCCCGAGGACAAGGCGGCCCGGCCAGCGGCCGTCGAGCGGGCCTCCGGCGAGGCCGAACGGCCCGTGCGGCAACTCTCCTTCACCCGGTCGCACGTCGAGGAGGGGCTGCTTCCCGAGCGCGAGTTCCTGCGCTTCCTGGCGGAGCGCGACTCCACGCGCGTGCTCGAGCGCCTCACCGAGGCCGTGCTCGAGCCGGTCCCCACGAGCCTGCCGCTGCCGTACCTCGAGGAGTTTCTCATCCTGCCGCTGGAGATCGACGACGACCGCGTGCGCATCGCCACCGCGCTCGACCTGGATCTCTCCACGGAGGACGAGGTCGGCGCGGCGTTCGAGCGGCGCGTGGAGCGCGTCTACGCCCCCCGGGCCGAGATCCTGGAGGGGCTGAGGCGATTCTACGGCATGGCTGGCGAGGATCTGGACGTGGTCGTGCAGGGAGGCTTCGATTCGGAGGGGTTCGCGGACGAGACCGCCGATCCCGGGAACCTGGAGGACCTCGCGAACCAGGCTCCCGTCATCCGGCTCGTGAACTTCCTGATCCTCGAGGCGGCGCGGCGGCGGGCCTCCGACATCCACTTCGAGGCGCTGGAGAACTCGCTGAAGGTGCGCTACCGGATCGACGGACGGCTGCAGGAGGTGACCACGCCGCCCAAGAAGCTGCAGGCGGCGATCACCTCGCGAATCAAGATCATGGCCGAGCTGAACATCGCCGAGCGGCGGCTGCCCCAGGACGGTCGCATCCGGCTGAAGGTGGCGGACCGGGACCTGGACCTGCGCATCTCGACCATCCCCACGCTGCACGGCGAGAGCGTCGTGATGCGGCTGCTCGACAAGGGCGGGTCGCGGCTCGACCTCGAGGAGCTGGGAATGGACGCGGCCACGGTCGAGCGCTTCGCGCGGCTGATCGGAGCACCACACGGCGTGCTGCTGGTCACCGGCCCCACGGGCTCCGGCAAGACCACGACCCTCTACGCGGCGCTGGAACGGCTGAACGCGCAGGAGAACAAGATCCTCACCGTCGAGGATCCGGTGGAGTATCAGCTGGCGGGCATCAACCAGGTGCCCGTCAAGGCGAAGATCGGCATGACCTTCGCGCGCGCCCTGCGCCACATCCTGCGCCAGGACCCCGACATCGTGATGGTGGGCGAGATGCGCGACTTCGAGACCGCGGAGATCGCGATCCAGGCCGCGCTCACCGGGCATCTCGTCTTCAGCACGCTGCACACCAACGACGCGCCCACGGCGGTCACGCGCCTGATCGAGATGGGGATCGAGGACTACCTGGTCGCGTCGGCGGTGAATGGCATTCTCGCGCAGCGCCTGGTGCGGACGCTCTGCGCGAGCTGTGCCGTCCCCGATGCGGTGGATCCCGCCGACGCCGCTCAGGCTCTCGGCCAGGATGGATCCGCGCTCGTGAAGTCCGGAGTGCCGGCGCGGTTTCGCCGCCCGGTCGGCTGCCCCGCCTGCGACGGGACCGGATACCGCGGACGAATGGGCATCTACGAGCTGCTGGTGCTCGACGACGAGCTGCGCGGCCACATCCCGGAGCGCTCCGCAACCGTGCTACGGGAGCTGGGCCGTGCCCGGGGCATGGTCACGCTTCGCGAGGACGGCTGGGGCAAGGCGGCGCGCGGGCTCACGAGCCTCGAGGAGGTGCTGCGGGTCACGCGAGAGGAGGAGGTCTAGCGCGTGGCGACCTTCGCCTACCGCGCCACGGATGTGCGCGGTGAGGTGCGCGACGGGCTGGTGCAGGGGGGAACAGAGGCGCAGGCCAAGGCGGCGCTCCAGCGTGAAGGCCTCTATCCGATTCGCCTGGAGGAGCGCGCCGGCACCCCCGATCCGTCGTCCGGAGGCTTCTCGGGGCGCTCGGACGGCTCCGGTCGGCCAAGGGCGAGATCCCCGGCCTGACGCGCTCGCTCGCGTCGTTCGTGGGGGCGGGATTTCCGCTGGACCGCGCACTCGCGATGTGCGCGGACCTGGTCTCCCATCCGCGGCTCGAGCTGGCCGTCAAACGGCTGCGCCGGGAGATCCAGAGCGGGAAGAGCCTCGCCGCGGCGCTCGAGACCGAGCGCGAGCTCTTTCCGCCACTGTACGTCAGCACCGTCGGTGCGGCGGAGCGCGCGGGGGCGCTCGAGGCAGGGCTCGCAAACCTGGCGACCCATCTCGAGGAGCGCCGCGACCTCCAGAACCAGGTGCAGTCGATCCTGCTCTACCCGGCGCTGATGTCGCTGGTCGGGGCGCTCGCCGTGACGGTGCTGCTCGTGTTCGTGATCCCGCGCTTCGTCTCGATCCTCGAGGGGAGCGGACAGAGCCTGCCGTGGGCGACCTCGCTGCTGCTCGGGGTGAGTCACGCTCTGACGCGGTTCTGGTGGGCGCTCGCGGCACTCGCCGGCCTGGCGTTCGCGCTCGTGCACGGCTGGCTGAACACGGCCGAGGGGCGGCGCCGCTGGGATCGCTGGAAGCTGGACGCGTTCGTGGCGGGCGGGTTCCTGCGCAAGCTTATCGCGGCGCGGTTCAGCCGTGCGCTTGGGACGCTGCTCCAGAACGGGGTCCCCCTGCCCAGCGCGCTGCGGCTGACGGCCGAGACGCTCGGAAACAGCGTCGCCGCGCAGGCCGTGCGCGACGCGCAGGTGCGCGTAAAGGAGGGCGAGAGCCTTGCCGCCGCCCTCGGGCGGTTCGAGGTTTTCCCCGCCGCCGCGCTGCGCATGACCGCGGTCGGCGAGGAGAGCGGCCGGTTGGAGGAGATGCTTTTCCGGACTGCCGACCTCTACGAGGGAGAGGTGCGCAGGAACCTGCGCACCCTGGTGGGACTCATCGAGCCGGCCATGATCCTGGTCATGGGTGGCGTGGTCGGATTCGTGGCCCTGGCCATGATCCAGGCCATCTTCAGCATCAACGAGGTGCCGTTGTGATGCGAATGGTAGATCCGGTCCGCGAAACGCCCCGCCGTCGCGCGGTCGGCACGCACGGTTTCACGCTCATCG
>JACCXV010000121.1 GCA_013696835.1 Gemmatimonadota bacterium
GGGAACCACTGCGGGGGGGTCGTTGAAGACGGCGGCGGCGCCAGCGCGCCGCGGAGGACGGCGCCGGGCCGCGGATCCGGGATCGGGCCCGCGCGCGCCCGGCAATGGTCTCCCGCCTGCCACCTCCAGGGCCACAGCGGTTCCGGGGACTCTGCGCGATCTCGTCTCGCTCACCAAGCCGCGGGTGATCTCGCTGCTGCTCGTCACCACAGTCGTGCCGATGCTGATCGCGACCGGCCGGCTGCCGTCACTCCAGCTGGTTCTGTGGACGCTGCTCGGAGGCTACCTGATGGCCGGGGGTGCCAACGCCATCAACATGTGGGTCGATCGGGACATCGACCTGCGGATGGCGAGAACCCGCACGCGTCCGATCCCCTCTGGACGCATGCGTCCAGCCACCGCCCTGGTCTACGGGCTGACGCTCGCGGCGACGGCATTCGCCATCCTCTTCGTGGGCGCGAACCCGCTCGCCGCGATCCTCGCGCTCGGCGGCCTCCTGTTCTACGTGTTCGTTTACACGCTGACGTTGAAGCGGAGCTCGCCCCAGAACATCGTGATCGGCGGCGCCGCCGGGGCCTTCCCGCCGCTCGTCGGGTGGGCGGCCGCGATGGGTGCCCTGGACGTCACGGCGCTCCTGCTCTTCGCGATCGTGTTCTACTGGACGCCGCCCCACTTCTGGGCGCTCGCGCTGGTGAAGCGTCGCGACTACGAGTCGGCCGGGGTGCCGATGCTTCCGGTCGTGTGCGGCGAGCGGGAGACCAAGGTGCATGTGCTGCTCTACTCCCTCATCCTCGTGCCTGTCACGCTGCTCCCGGTGGCGACGGGCTCCATGGGCTGGCTCTACGCCGCGGCGGCGCTCGGTCTCGGTGCCCAGCTGCTCAGGCTCGTGCTCGGACTCCTGCGCTCGGAGGAGACGCACGCCCCTGCGTGGCGCCTCTACCGCTTTTCGCTGCTCTACCTCGCACTGCTGTTCGCGGCGATGACGGCGGACCGGCTGCTCACGACCGCGGCGGCCTAGCCGGCCCCGCCGCGCAGGGTCGACGCATCGCAATGGACGAGACCATCGCCTTCCACGGAGCCGCTCCCCACGGAGGAGAGGGCTTCGTCCTGCTCCTGGAGACACCCGGAGAGGATGGGCAAGTGGGGATCCGCCGCTGGGCCAGCCCCGACTACACCGCGGCTCCGGTGGAGCTGCGGGTGAGCGCCAGGGAAGTGCGGGCCACGATCGAAAGCCAGGCCGCTCTGGGCTGGACCTTCACGCTGCCGCTCGAGCGCATCGTGCGCTGGCTCGAGCCGGCCGAGCCGTGATCCTCTTTCTTCCCGGGCCGGTGGGGGCGCCTCTATGTTGCACTTCGTGAGCGACCTGAGCATTCCGAAGCGGCTGGTGCGCGTGAGCGTGACCTCCGCCATGGAGACCGTCGAGGGATTCCTTTTCCTGGCGGATCAGTCGGAGCACAGTGCCGGGGCCGAGCGGGTCGGCCATATACTGAACCAGCCCGAGCGGTTCCTCCCGATTCGCGAAGCCCGTGACGAGCGGGTGTTCCTCTACAACAAGAACGCCATCCAGAGCCTGACGGTGCTGGAGCCCGGCAGCCGGGAATGGGAGGTCGAGGAGCTCGAGTTCAGCCCAGCGGAGAAGGTGGAGATCACGCTCGTCTCGGGAGCGGTGCTGCGGGGGATCACCTACCTCGATCCGCGGCCGGAGAAGAGCCGTGTCTCCGACCTCGTGAACCGCCCGGAGAAGTTCATCCCCCTGGTGCGGGAGGAGGGCGTCACCTACGTGGCCAAGAAGTTCATCCTGCGGGTCGGGTGAGACGCGGGCCACGCGCAGCCGCGCCTCCCTTCGGCATGAGAGGTCCGCTTGCAGGGGCAGGGGGCCGGGCGTAGCTTTTCCGCCCCCGCGCGAGCCATCCGCGACCGCGGTCGCGCTGCGCCCATAGCTCAATTGGATAGAGCATCTGACTACGGATCAGAAGGTTGGGAGTTCGACTCTCTCTGGGCGCACCAACGTATCTGAAGAGCGGCGAGGGGCTTAGGCTCCCCGCCGCTTCTTCGTTCAGGGGCTGGCCAGTCAGCCGGGCTCCAAGCTCTCTCTTGGGTCCCCCGACTCTCTCTTCCGTCAGCCTGTGGGCCGGTCCATGTTCCACCGGATAGCCCACGCCAACTT
>JACCXV010000131.1 GCA_013696835.1 Gemmatimonadota bacterium
GGCACGCGGCACGGCAAGCGCGTGCAGGCTCTCGGCGGGGCCAAGAACCACATGGTGGTGCTGCCCGACGCCGACATGGAGCTCGCTGCCGACTCGGCGGTGAACGCGGCCTTCGGCTCGGCCGGGCAGCGCTGCATGGCGGTCTCGGTGCTGGTCACGGTCGGTGAAGCGGCCGAGCGGTTGCTGCCGCTGGTCGAGGAGCGCATGCGCGCGATCCGGGTCGGGGACGGGCTGGCGCCCGAAAGCGACATGGGACCGCTGGTCACCGACGAGCACCTGCGGCGCGTCACGCGGTACGTCGAGGAAGGCGTGGCGGCAGGGGCGACGCTCGCCGTGGACGGGCGCGGCGTCGAAGTGCCGGGCGGAGAGAAGGGCCACTACCTGGGGCCCTGCCTGTTCGATCACGTGCGTCCGGAGATGTCGATCTATCGGCAGGAGATCTTCGGGCCCGTGCTCGCGGTGGTGCGCGTGGGCACGTACGACGAAGCCCTGGCCCTGGTCAACGCCAACCCGCACGCGAACGGGGTGGCGCTGTTCACGAACGACGGCGGCGCCGCGCGGCAGTTCGGAAGCGAGATCGAGGTCGGCATGGTGGGGATCAACGTGCCGATCCCCGTGCCCATGGCGTACTACTCCTTCGGCGGGTGGCGGAGCTCGCTCTTCGGCGACGCGCACTTGCACGGCGCGGAGGGCGTGAAGTTCTACACCCGCGGCAAGGTGATCACCGCGCGCTGGCCGGCGCCGCGGCTGCGGGGAAAGGATCTCGGCTTCCCGACGGTGAGCTGAAGCGAAGTGGCTACGAGTAGATCTGAACTAGCCGGACCCCTCCCTTTCGGCGCGGGGGACTCGAGCCGGCCGTGCCTGGCGAGAATCTCACACAGGCGGTCCTGCGGAATGGCATGCGGCCTTCCGTCGAGCCTTGCACCCGGACCGCGCGGGGAGGGCCATGGTCGAGCCCGACGGGTGGCCTTTCATTCCCGGAGCGACTCCGTGGCTTCAACCGTCCGCTCCGGGAAACCAACCCGCTGGACGGCGACAGCGGCTTCAAGGTCTACGCCGCGGGAGTCGGGCTCGTCATCGACGAAGCGGTCGCGCTGGTGAGCTGATGCAAGGAGCGGCCGGACCTAGGGGCTCCGGCACGACGCCAGCGACTCCCTCCGGGGTGTAGAGCAGCGTGTGGGCACCCATGATCCCCATGGTCACCGACGCGTCAGAGGCGCTTCCCGCGGGAATGCTCGATGAGCTTCTCCAGCCGCGTGGGCCGCGTCGCTTCCTTCTTGGCGCTGACCACCCACCAACCGACGGTCTTCCTGTACCAGGGTGGCTGCGACTGGAAGAAGGCCCAGGCGGCCTCGTTCTTCATGAGCACGCCCGCGTAGGGCTCCTCGAGCTGGTCACGCCGCTGTTCGTATGCATAGATGCCAGACCTGTTCTCTCGCCTCTCCTGAAAGGCCTTCAGACCCGGCGCCCGAATCCGCCCCTCGCGGTCATCCGGGCGGTGCACCCCGCGTGACCGACTCCACGACTATCTCCGGCGAACCGCGCACGTTCCAAAGGTCGAGATCACCCGCGATGCGAATGGCTCGAGCCTGCTCGCGCCGGGCGGACCGCGCGGCTGGTTCCCCGGAGCGGCCGCCGCTGGGAGCAGCCCTGTATCGGGCTGGGGTGCGCGGTGACCACCACGGAGGCGGACTGCCTAATGGTGAGGAAAGCGATCAGGCCTCCACCCGCGCACAGGCCGGCGCAGATCCAAAGCGCTCTTTCGTAACCCGCGGCGAACGCTGCCCCTCGAAGCTCGTCCAGCCCGCCGATTCCAGCGGCAAGAGGAAGGATGGCAATGGCCAGGAGGCCCGCCAGGCGGGCCGCGGTGTTGTTGATCGCGGAGGCGAGACCCGCCTGCTCGTCATCCACGGCCCCGAGCACCGCCGACGTGAGGGGCGCCACCAGAGTGGCGAGTCCCACGCCGAACACCACGAGCCCCGGCAGCACGGCGTCCCGATACCCCGACCCCTCCCGTACGCCGGACAGCAG
>JACCXV010000135.1 GCA_013696835.1 Gemmatimonadota bacterium
CATCTCGTCCGTCGTGACGCCGAACGCGGGCAGCAACACCACGTCCTCCGCCTGCAGTTCCGCCATCCCGACCCCATCCCCCGCGGCGTAGGCCCCGGAGAGGAAACCGATCCCCATGTCGCGGAGCTGCTCGTTCACGAACGGATTGTGGATGATCTCGCCGGTGAGGAAGATCCGGCGATCGGGAAACTTTCGGCGCGTCTCGTAGGCGTACTCGACGGCCCGGTCGACGCCGTAGCAGAAGCCGAACTCCTTGGCGAGGTGGAAGGTCACGTCCCCCGCCTCGAGCAAGTGGCCCGCGGCGACGATCCCGTCCACGAGCTGGCTGTGATAGCTCTCGGCCAGCAGGGGGAGCACCTCGGACTTGAGCCCGAACCCCTTGCGGAAGAGCTTCACTTCGGTAGCTGCCATCGACCCCTTGCAAGGACAGAGGAACAAGGCCCGCGGGATACGCGCCTGAACAGGCCAAGTTAGCCCCCCCTTTGGACCCCCTCAAGCGGCTGAGCTATCTTGCCGGCTCCCTCCCATGCCCGATTTCCTGGACATCCTCTCCAGCCGCGTGGTGGTCTGCGACGGCGGGATCGGCACCCTGCTCTACGAGAAGGGTGTCTTCATCAACCAGTCGTTCGACGAACTCAACCTGAAGGACCCGTCGCTCGTGCAGGAGGTGCATCACGAGTACGCGGAAGCGGGCGCCGACGTACTCGAGACGAACACATTCGGCGCGAACCGGCTCAAGCTCGGACTGCACGGTCTGGAGTCGAAGGTGCGCGAGATCAACCGCGCCGGGGTGCGCAACGCGCGCGCCGTGGCGGGCACGGAGCTGCTGGTTGCCGGATCGATCGGGCCCCTGGGCGAGGTCCCGCGGTTCACGGGGGGGCTCGCTCCGTCCGAGATGGAAGAGCTGTTCCGCGAACAGGCAGAGGCTCAGGCGGAGGAGGGAGTGGACCTCTTCGTGATCGAGACCTTCGCCTCCCTCGACGAGATGGAGGCTGCGCTGCGGGCGGTGCGCGCCGTCTCGAACCTGCCGGTGGTGGCACAGATGACGTTCGGCGACGACGGGCTCACCCTGGGCGGCAGCTCGCCGGACGAGGTGGTGGTGCGCCTGCGGATGCACGCGCCCGACGTGCTTGGCGCGAACTGCACGATCGGCCCCAAGCCCATGCTGGACGTGATCACTCGCCTCGCTGCCGTTCACGAGGGCCGGCTCTCGGCGCAGCCGAACGCGGGCCTCCCGGAGTCCGTGGACGGGCGGCTCATCTACATGGCGTCCGCGGAATACCTCGCCAAGTACGCCAAGCGGTTCGTGCAGGCGGGGGTGGCGCTCGTCGGCGGCTGCTGCGGCACCCGACCGGAGCACATCCGCGCCATGAAGCATGCCGTGACACCCTTCACGCCACGACGCTCGCATGTCGTGGCGTTCCCCGAGGCCCGTACCCGCCGCAAGCCCGTAGAGCCGGTCCCGCGCGCCGAGAAGAGCCGACTGGCGGCACTGCTCGCGGCCGGCGAGGAGTTCGTCACGAGCGTGGAGCTCACGCCCCCCACGGGGTTCGACCTCGCGCGCCTGCGGGAAGGTGTGCGCCAGGTTGAGGCCGCCGGGGTGCATTGCGTCAACGTCCCGGAGTACGCGCGGGTGAACCCCCGGCTCCCGCCAATCGCCATCGCGCGCCTGCTGCGTCCCGAGTTCGCGGTGGAGCCGATCGTCCACTACTGCTGTCGGGACCGGAACCTGACCGGGATGCAGTCCGACCTGCTCGAGGCGGAGGCATTCGGGATCCGCAACGTGCTCGTCATCACGGGCGACCCGCCCAAGCTCGGCGACTATCCCAAGCCCACGGCCGTGTTCGACCTCGACTCGATCGGGCTGGTCAAGGTGGCGGCGCGTCTCAATCAAGGGCTCGACGCGGCCGGAGGAAGGCTCGCGCCGCCGACCGGCATCCACATCGGCGTGGGCGCGAACCCCGGCAGCCTGAACATGGAGCTCGAGCTGCGCCGCTTCCGCGACAAGGTTGCCGCCGGGGCGGAGTTCGTGATGACTCAGCCCGTCTTCGACGCGGACCTCCTCGAGCGTTTCCTGGGACGGGCGGAAGACCTGGAGATCCCCGTGCTGGTCGGGATCCTGCCGCTGCACAGCTACCGCAACGCGGAGTTCCTGCACAACGAGGTGCCGGGGATGACGATCCCCGAGCCGGTCCGGGAGCGGATGCGGCGCGCGCCTGGCGCGGAAGCCGCGCGGGAGGAAGGCGTGCGCATCGCGCGCGAGGTCCTCGCCCAGGTGCGAGGCTTTCGCGGGGTTCGGGGAGCGTATATCATGCCTCCCTTTGGCCGCTACGACCTCGCGCTGCAGGTCCTGAACGGTCGGGGATGACCCGCCGTTCGCCTCTTTCCGTGGGGGTGCCGGTGCTGGACGAGTTCGCCGGATCCGTGCTCGCCGTCAACTTCGGGAGCTATCCCCGCATCGGCGACGTGCCCTCCGAACAGAAGCTGCGTCGTGCGCTGCACGGTGCGGATCGGGGCGAGATCACGCCCGACGAGCTGACGGCCGTCGAGCGCGAAGTCGTGAAGGCGGTGCTCGCCGAGCAGGCCGAGGCGGGGCTCGACGTCTTGAGCGACGGACAGATCGCGTGGTACGACGCGCTGAGCCATCTGGCGCGAAGGCTGGACGGCACGGAGGTGGGCGGCCTCCTGCGCTGGTTCGACAACAACTTCTACTATCGCCAGCCGATGCTCACCGGCCCCGTGCGCTGGCAGCGGCCGATGCTGCTCGACGAGCTGGAGTTCGCCGGCGCCGCGGCGGACCGGCCGCTGAAGGCCGTGGTCACGGGCCCCCTCACCTTCGCCAGCCTCTCCAACGACGCACACTACGGCAGCCTCGCCGCGGCTGCCCTCGCGATCGCCGAGGCCCTCAACCGGGAGATCCACAGCTGGGGCGACCTTGAGCTGGCCTATGTCCAGGTGGACGAGCCCTCGTTCGGCGCCGCCACGGACGTGGGGCTTCTGCGCGAGGCGTGGGCGGCCCTCACGCGCGACCTGGTGGTGCCGCTCGTCATCGCCCCGTACTTCGGCGACGTATCGCGAAGCTTCACCCGGCTGTACGATCTGGGCGCGGCCGGATACCACGTCGACGCGCGGTCCCACGCCGGCAACGCGAGCGCAGTGGACGCGGCGGGGTTCCCCGAGGGGGCCGCGCTCAGCCTGGGCGTGCTCGACGCGCGCAACACACGCCTGGAGGTGGCGGCGCAGGTCGCGGGCGAGGTCGAGGCGCTGCGCAGCGGGCTCCCCTCCTCCTCACCCCTGCTCGTCACGTCGAACTGCGGCCTCGAGTTCCTTCCCCGCGACACCGCTCGCCGCAAGCTGCGGCTGCTCTCCGAGGTGCGGGACACCGTCGCGGGCGCGCTGCGCTAGGCTGCGCCAGCCTACCTGCGCCGCTCGAGCTCGCGCCTACCCAGAGCCTGCGGAGGATCCGTGCTCTTCCCCACCACGACCGTCGGCAGCTTCCCCAAGCCCGAGTATCTCAAGAAGGCGCGCGCGCAGCACGCGCGAGGCGCCCTGGGTGCCGAGGAGCTGCGCCAGCTGGAGCGCAAGGCCACGGCGGAGTGGATTCGCCTGCAGGAGGAGATCGGAATCGACATCCTGGTGGACGGGGAGATGTACCGCGGCGACATGGCGGCGTTCTTCGCCGACCGGCTGGACGGCTTCGAGACCAGCGGGCTGGTGCGCTCCTACGGCAACCGCTTCTACAAGAAGCCCATCGCCAAGCGCGAGATCCGCTTCCGCGACCCGATCACGGTGGAATGGTGGCGCTACGCGCAGGAGCTGACCGACAGGCCCGTGAAGGGCATCCTGACGGGCCCGTACACGATGATGGACTGGTCGTTCAACGAGGCGTACCCCGACCGCCGCGGGCTCACGCTGGCGCTGGCCCAGGCGCTGCGGAAGGAGGTGGACGCACTCGTCTCCGCCGGCTGCCGCCACGTCCAGATCGACGAGCCGGCCGTCTCCACGCGACCCGAGGAGCTCGAGGTCGCCATCGAAGCAATGGCGATCTGCACCGACGGGCTGCCGGAGGACGTCTCCACGATCACACACATCTGCTACGGGGACTTCGCCGCGATCTACCCCGACATGCTGCGCATTCCGGTGCGCCAGTTCGACCTGGAGATGACTAACAGCGAGCTGGACATGCTCGGGCTCTTCGGGAAGAGCGAGTTCAGCAAGGAGATCGCCTTCGGCGTGGTGGACGTCCACAGCCACGAGCTGGAATCTGTGGAGGGCGTGAAGGAGCGCGTGCGGCGGGCCGCGCAGGTGATACCCGTGGACCGCATCACCATCG
>JACCXV010000141.1 GCA_013696835.1 Gemmatimonadota bacterium
GTCCTGCCGGGTGGCGCCAGCGCGGTGGTGAAGGTGGAGCACACCGACGCGCGCGGGGAGCGCGTGCTAGTCCGCCGGGGGGTCGTCGCGGGCGAGAACGTCATGTCCGCGGGTGACGACCTCATGCTGGGCGATGTCGCGCTGCCAGCCGGGACCAGACTGGCACCGGCCGACATCGGCGTCCTCGCGGCTGCCGGCGAGATCGACGTGGAGGTCTGGCGTCGCCCCACGGTCGGCATCGTCTCGACCGGGGACGAGGTCCGTCCCGCCGGGGCAGAGCTCGAGCCCGGCCAGATCCACGACGTCAACGGGCCCTTCCTCGCCGCGGCGGTCGAGCGCGCCGGCGGGCTAGCTTCGGCCCTCGGGATCGTGCGGGACGACCGTCAGGAGATCGAAGCGGCTCTCCTCGCGGCGACGTCGAGCTGCGACCTGGTGCTCAGCTCCGGGTCCACCAGCGCGGGAGCCGGCGACGTCGTCTACCGCATCCTCCAGGAACGCGGCGAGCTGCTGGTGCACGGCATCAAGCTCGAACCCGGCAAGCCGACCGTGATCGCGCGCCTCGCAGGCGTGCCGTTCTTCGGGCTGCCGGGCAATCCCGCCTCGGCCGCGGTCGTGTTCGAGACGCTCGTGGCACCCCTCCTGCGATCCGCGGGCGGAGTGCACGCCTCGCCCGAGCGACTGCGACTGCGGGCCTCGCTGACCAGCGACATACGCCCCGCCCCGGGTCGCCACATGCTGCGCATGGTCGGGGTCGTGGGCCGGGGGGAGACCGCGCGCGCCTACCCCGTGGAGAAGCGCTCGGGCGCCATCTCGCTGCTCGCGCAAGCCGACGGGTTCGTCGAAGTGCCGGAGGACGCCGGTCGGGTCGTCGCCGGGAGCGAGGTCGAGGTCTGGCTCTTCCAGGACCGTGCGGCGCTTCCGGATGCCCTGCTGATGGGCAGCCACTGCCTCGGGCTGCGGCCTCTCTTCACGGCGCTCGCGCCGCTGGTCACACGCAGCGTACACGTCGGCAGCCTCGGCGGCGTGCGGGCCGTCGCGCGCGGGATCGCGGACGCCGCCGGCGTGCACCTGCGCGAGCCTGACGGGAGCTACAACGTCGCCGCCCTGGAGAGGATGGGGATCGCCGGCGTCGTGCTCGTGCGGGGCTACCGCCGCCGCCAGGGCTGGATCGTGGCCGCAGGCAACCCCCGCGGGTGGACCGGGATCGCGGGCCTGGTCGACGGCGGCGGGCGCATCGTGAACCGGGTGGCGGGGTCGGGCACGAGGATCCTGCTCGACGAGCTGCTGGGGGAGGAGGCGCGACGCCGCGGAGTCCCACCTTCTGCGCTGGCCGGACGGCTGGCCGGC
This sequence comes from Gemmatimonadota bacterium, assembly GCA_013696835.1. Lineage (GTDB taxonomy): Bacteria > Gemmatimonadota > Gemmatimonadetes > JACCXV01 > JACCXV01 > JACCXV01. The sequence continues at coordinate 1,348 of JACCXV010000141.1, forward strand.
TTTGACGTGGAGGCGGCGAGTCACAGCGCCGTCGCTGCGGCCGTGAAGGCCGGGCTCGCCGACTGCGGGCTCGGCATCGAGGCCGCGGCATCTCTGAACGGCCTGGGCTTCGTCCCCGTGGCGGAGGAGCGGTACGATTTCCTGCTGCGCACGGAGACACTGGGCTCCCCCTTCGGGGAGGCGTTGCGGCGCGCCCTGCCGGCGGCCTCGTTCCGCGCTGCCATCGAGCTTCTGCCAGGCTACCACGCGGATCCTTCCGGGGGTGAGGTGGTGTGGCGTGCCGGGCCGCACGAGCCAAACCCGCAGTAGCGCTTTGCGGAGACACACCTATATTATCGGCCGCTTGGCGGCGACTTGGCGGCGGCGTTTGCCGCGCCGCGCGAGCCCCCACGCGGCGATCCCGAACTGAAACTCACCATGGAGTGGAGGAAAATTACCGCATGTTCAAGCGCGTTCAGCACTTGGTCGTCGGCCTCGGGCTGGCAGGGCTCGTCGCGATGACCGCCTGCCAGCAGAGCCAGGAGGTCGACGACGCCGACGCCAACGCCGACACCACCATGATGGGTGACACCGAGACGGACGTGGACGTGAACGTGACCACGCCGCCGCCGGACACCGGAATGATGGGACAGGACTCGATGATGATGGAGGACAACGGCATGAGCGGAATGGGCGGCGATTCCATGATGCACGACAGCATGATGATGGGGGACAGCGCCGCCATGTGATCAAAGGCGAGGTTCGACGAACCTCGCTTCGTCCCCGCAGCACGATTAGCATTCAGGGGGAGGGTCGGCGCGCGCCCGCAGAGTCTCGGCGCCGCACTCTCCCCTCTCTTTTTCCATGTGCATGAGGAGGCTTCGATGACACGATCGACGCGGACGTGGTTGACGGCCATCGCGGTGCTGGGACTGGCGACCCTCGCCGGCTGCCAGCAAGGCAGGGATGCGGGCGCCGGTGATGAGATGGCCGGCGACACCGCGGCAATGCCGGGCGAGACCGACGCCGAGGATGACGCGGACGCGGCGGGGGCAGGCGGCGGCACGAGCGGTGGGCAGGTCGCCGTCACGAACAGCATGCCCCACGCGATGGTGGTGAAAGCCGATGGTGGGCAGGGCGAGACGGAGCTCGGGACGGTCGCCCCGAACGAGAGCCGCACGTTCGACGTGGCCTCATCGGGAGGCCCCGTGACGCTGACGGCGAGCGACTCGGCCGCGACGCACAGCGTCAGCGGAACGGTCTCGCCCACACCTGGCGCGCCCGCGGAGTGGACGATCCAGTAGGTTGGCGGCGGCTGCCGAATGCAGCATCGACAGCTGCCACACTCATCCGAGCATAGATGACGACCGTCGACCAGATCCGCGAGATCGTGCGCGCGCACGGCCTCGGCGAAGCGCTCCGGCGCTCCGAGTTCCAGGTCATTCTCGAGGCGCTCGGACCGGACGAGCCCGTCCTGGCGCTCGCCCAGGCCGAGTTGCGCGCGCGGCGCGGATATCTGGTCGCGACGGGTCGGAGGTTTCTCTTCGTGCATGCGGGGGTGGCCAGTCGAGCCGTGACCCCGATCCCTTCCAGCATCCGCTCGGTGCGCTATCTGGAGACCCCGAGCGGCCGGGTGAGTCTCGTCTTCGAATCGTCGGAGAACGAGGAGACGACGCTCGAGGAGATCCCGCGCGCGCAGGCTGAGACCTTCGCGCGGTGGCTCACGGCTCGCGGGGCGAGCGAGCCCCTGCGCGCGGAGGGTGGCGGAGACTCGGGTGGGGAAGGCCGCGAGGAGCGGGGGCCCGGGGAGCGGACCTCGTCCGCATAGCTAGGGGGGGTTCCTGCGAGGTGGCCCAATGAAAAAAGCGCCCGTTTTGCGGCGCTCAGAGAGTAGAACACAAATCGCGTCCCGTCTGTCCCAGGATTATTACTCTCGGCTATCTTCCCGAACCTGCCGCTCAATCTTCCCGATGCTCCTGCCCCCCCCTAAGTGCTTGCGCCACGTGCTCTCACGCGGGTGTCCCCCTCGGCGCCGGCTGTCAGCCGCGTCGTCGGCTTGCCTCGTAGCGTTCCATCGTCCTGACGAACTCGTCCTCCGAAGGCGCCTGCAGGAAGGGATTCGCAAGCAGCTCATCGGCCAGGGTGCTCGTGGGCGTGGCCCCGTAGTCATGACCGGGATGCAGGACCGTGGCCGGATCGAGATCCTTCAATCTCTGCACCGAGGCGTAGAGTCGCCGGGTCGAGCTACCGGGTGAGACGGTGCGGCCGGTTCTCCCGACGAAGAGCGTGTCCCCCGAGAAAAGGATCCGGTCCCAGCGGAAACACGCGGAGTCGGGCGAGTGCCCGGGCGTGTGCAACGCCTCCACACGCTCGTGTCCCACGTCGATGGACGAGCCGTCGGCGAGCGGAGTGAAGGAGCGGATCCCGAGCCGCGCGCCGACACCCTCGTCGAAGGCGAACACCCGCGCTGACGTGTGCCGCAGGAACTCCGCGGCCTCGCTCAAGTGGTCCCCGTGCGAGTGCGTGACCAGCAGGATCTCCGGCCGCAGACCGGTCTCAGCGAACGCGGCCAGGACGTCATCCAGCCGGATCCCCGCGTCGACGAGCGCACCAGTTCCCGTTGCGGGGCAGCCGAAGACGTAGCTGAGGTTGCGGTCGAAGCCGCCGGCGACGGTGCGCAGGAGGGGCCCCGCGCGATCAGGCATCGCGCGGCGAGGCGGCGGTGCGTCCGGTGAGCGGCGTGGCTCTCCTAGCTGGTGCGCACGGTGAGCGGCTGGTTGACCTTGAGCCAGAGCGTCGTGCCCGCGGGGATGGAGACGTCCTGTCCGGTGGTCTGCGATTCGACGACCGCACCGGCGGCGCCGCCGATCACCGCGCCGAGCACGGTGGCCTGGGTGTCTCCGCCGAGCACCTGGCCCAGGATCGCGCCGGCGCCGGCGCCCACGGCCGCGCCTCTCAGGGTGTCGTCGTTGTCGTTCTCGAACCGCGCCTGGTACTGTGACAGCGCCGCGTCCAGCGGGTACTGGGAGCCGTCGGTCAGGAGCAGCGTGTCGAAGTCGAGCTCGAGATAGCTCTTGCTTTCCTGGCCACGATCGGCGTCGTCGACGCGCGTTACGGTGCCCTGGACCTGGCTTCCCTGGCCGACGACGATCCGACTCTGGTGCGTGAGGTTCTGGGCCACGCGGCCGACGACACGGTCACCCACGTTCGAGTTCTCGGTCGTGAGCTCGGTCGTGAGCGTGACGGGGAACTCGTAGCCTGCCGGCAGCATGTGCCCGTTTCGAGTAGTGACGATGCCGACGCCGGCCGCACCGCCGGGAGCCGTCTGCGACTCGGGCTGGGAGCGCACCGTCTCCGTCCGCTCGACGCTCGCACAGGCGCCAAGGGTCGCGGCGAAGGCAACGGCCGCGGCGAAAGGCCTGAAGTGAGCCATTCCGAACCTCCTGAAGGTGACTGACATTGTTCCCGCCCTCGGCACATCCCTACCGGAGAGGGGTAGGCAAAGTTCCAACGTCGCTCGCTCCAGCTCGTTCACCCACCCGTGCCGACCGGCCCGTGCCGGCGAGGACACCATGACGATCCGATCCGTCCGGCGCGCGATCCGGGGCGCCGGCTCGAGCCTTCTCGCGGCCGCGGCTTGCACGCTCGCCCTTTCCTGCGCCTCGCGTCCCGTCGAGACGGTGTCCGCCGGACCCGCACGGTCCGATGCCGCGCTGCGAGTCGTGAACCGCACGCTCTCGGACGTGCGCGTCCAGGCGGATGGACGCGCGCTCGGTGACGTCTCCGCCCAGAGCGAGCAGCTCTTCGTGGGCCTTGCGCCGGGCACGCTCGACCTCCGGGGCGTGTCCGCGGACGGCGAGCTCTCCTTCGAACGTGACCTCCTGACCCTGGGCCCAGGCGAGACGTTCACGTGGGTGCTGCGTGAGGATGGCGGGCGCGCGGGCGACCCGGCGGCTGCGGAGCCTCGCGCCGGTGGCGCCTCGCTGGTGGTCGAGAACGAAACCTCCTGGACCGTGGACGTGTTCCTGGACGAGCAGGTGCTGGGCACGACGGGACCGAGCTCCACCGGCCGCTTCGACGGCATCCCGCCCGGATCTCACCGGCTGGAGGCCCGCGCACCCGAGACCACCTTCCCGCGCGAGTTCCCGGTACTCGAGGCCGGCGAAACCTTCACGTGGCGGTTGCGAGCGCCCGCCTCCGGGTCGGGGCGGATGACGGCTTCCGGCGGGATCCTCCCTGCGCCTGGCACCGGGCGTCTGCGTGTCGAGAACCCGCATCCGGAGGCGCTCGAAGTTCTCGTGAACGGCACGCGGGTCGGCCCGGTCGAGGCCGGCAACACGCGGATCTTCGACGAGATGGCGGTGGCCAGGGTGCTGCTCTCGGCTGAGTCCCCCGACGGCAGGACGCGCTACCGGGGGCCTTCCACCTCGATCGAGCCAGGGCGCGTGACGTTGTGGCGGATCGGGTCCGACATGGAGGTAGCCGGGCCAGGATTCGAGTCGCGGCCGGATGATGACCGTGAGGTGCGACGCCCCGGCACACGCGACGAAGGGGATGCCTCCGAGGACGTCTACGCTCCCGAGGAGGAGATCTTCGCCGACGTCGAGCCGCGCCGTGACGAGGAGCCGGAGGACGTGCCGCCGCCCACCGTCCGGGCCGGCTCCGGCAAGGTCTTCGTCGTGCAGAACCTGACCGGGCAGGACCTCGAGGTTCTGCTCGATGGCCACAGCCTGGGTGCGGTGGGGGCTGGCATGACGGAGACCTTCTCGAGCCTGCCCGGGACGCGCTTCACCCCCAGCGCGCGTGACGCCAGCGGGCGGCGCGAGTTCGACCATCCACCCGTGGATCTGAGCACGCGCGACAGCTTCACCTGGATCATCCAGCCCTGACCGATTGAAGCGGCACGCGATATCTCCCGGCGATCCGTCCCGGGGAACGCGTCCGGAGCGGGCGATCATTGACAGGTCCCCAGCCCGGCGTATTTTCCGGCCGTCGGGATGGGGGAGGCCGTGGGTGCCTGGGAAGTCTGCCGCGCCGGGGATCGCGTGAGCTCGGATGTCAACCGGCTTTTCGACGCGCTCGTCGAGGAGTTGCGAGGATCCGGCTACGTGTTGGTCGCGGAAGGCGAGACGCACGGCGGCCGATCGGTCCAGATCGAGACCCCCCCCGAGCGCCGCCCGCACGCGGGTGTGACCCCCGGCCGTCGCACGACCGTCCGGCTCTACGATGCGGACGCCTACCTGCCGTACCTCGAGAACTCCTTCCCCCGTCTTTGCGATCGGCTAATGCTCGCCTGCCGTGCGCAGCGGCCATTCCTGGTGGTCGAGGGCTGGATCCGCTACATCGATCTCGGTCAGCGGCTGCTGCGCTTCGGCGTTCAGAACGAGCTCAACGTGCGCTGCGTCGACTATTCGCGAGGGGAGAGCCGTCTCAACGGTCTGCGGGTCTACTTCGACCGCTCGTCGAACCAGTGGTGCACGGGGGAAGGGGACGTGCAGGAGCTGCTACGCGACCCGCGCCGGCGCAGTCGGTCGTGGACCTCGTCGCTCGATCCCCGGTGGCACCTGAATCGCACCGTTCTCCGTCTGAACTCCGCCGCCCGCCGGGCAGCCGACGTAGTCCTTTCCTGATCGGGCGATCGGTGCCGGGCGTCGCTGCGGCCGGATACCGCCTGCCTTTCCCCGCTTCCTCTCCGGTTTCCGAACACCCACCGTCGGGCGATCCAGCACGCCGGGCCGCCAACCCACTGCGGTGCAACGCGCGTCGTGTTCCCGCCCGTGCCGGGAGCCGCACGGCGGCGGCTGGTATCGGACTTGCTTCGGAGGGCGGCAGGAACGCCTCGTCCGGAGCAGCTCGTGTCGAACGCCCCCTACGTCAGGCTCAGGCCGGAGGACCTGCGCGGCCGCTTCGCGCTTCGGGGCTGGACACCCGCTTCCGCCGAGCTGATCGCGGAGCTGGGCCTCGCTCCGGGCAGGGAGCTGCGACTGCCGATCGCGATGGATGCGGGAGGCCGCTCCGACACGCGCCGGCACGTCCGGGAGGGGCTCGTGACCCTGCTCGCGCTGGAGCCGTCGCATCCCGACCGCTCGCTCTATCTCGACGTCATCCAGCGTTGCTTCACGAGCTTCGAGCCCTGGCTGGAGCGGCGGGTCGCGCGCTCCTTCTCGAGCGGACGCTACGCGGAGGCGCTGAGCGCCGCCGTCACGCTCGTGAATCTCGTGCCCGGGCGCGGCGAGTCGCGCTTCAACCTCGGCCTGCTGCTCACCCGCCTCGTGAGCTGCGATTCAGGCTCGCCTGATGCCGGGCGCTGGCGTGCTCTCGCGCGCGGCGAGTTC
>JACCXV010000148.1 GCA_013696835.1 Gemmatimonadota bacterium
GAGCGTGACACCCACCTCCGGCGTCAACGACGGCTCGGTTGCGGTGGACGTGCGTCCGGGGGCCCTCGCGACAGGCACGCACCAGGCTTCGGTGACGGTTTCGGCCAGCGGCTCTCCCTCGCACACGGTCGCCGTGACGCTGACCCTGACGGCGGCCACGGCGCCCCCGGCGCTCTCCGTGGACAGGGCGCTGGTCTCGTTCCGCATGGGCCAGGGCGCTGCCGATCCCGGCGATCAGACGTTCGCCGTCAGCAACGCAGGCGGTGGCACGCTGCGGTGGAACGTCTCCGAGGATGCTTCCTGGCTGACGGTGCGCCCGGCTGCGGGCACGAACGACGGGATGGTGACCGTCTCGGTGTCCGGTGCCGGCCTCCCCGCCGGCACGCATACCGCGGTCGTGACGGTGACGGGTGACGGCACGCCCTCGAGGACGGTCGCTGTGACCCTGGAGGTAGCCTCTCCCAGCGGCGGTGGTGGCACGGGTGGCGGTGAGCCGGTCCCGCAGGAGCCTTCGGCAGCCTCTCTCGAGGTCTCCACGCGCGATCTGACGTTCAGCGCCACGCTCGACGGCCAGACCGCGCCCCGGACCTTCACGATCCAGACGGGAGATCCCACCGTGAGCTGGAGCCTCTCGTCGGCGCAGAGCTGGATCACCACGACGCCTCGGACGGGGCGCGGCCCGGCAACGGTGACCGTGCAGCTCGCGTTGCAGGGCGGGACGGCGGGAACTTTCGAGGGTGCGATCCAGGTGACCGCCGCCTCCGGAACCGCCAACTCGCCCCAGACCGTCAACGTTCATCTCAACGTGCTTCCCGAGGGAGGCGGCGAGCCCCTTCCGCCGCCGTCGGGGTCTCCCGGAGAAGGGGACCCCGAAGCCTTCGAGCGCGCGAACGTGGATGCGGAGTCTCCAGGGAGCGGCAGCCGGGTCGACGCCTACGACGTCGTCGCCGTGATCCGCGCGGTCGAGACGGGGGACCTGAGCTACGACGTGACGGGCGACGGCAAGGTCGACTCGGCGGACGTGGACGCGGTCCTGGCGAGGTTCGGCGAAGTGCAATAGGAACGCCTGGAGCGGCCACATCGTTCGGCGTATTCCGACAGGCCTCCCAACGGGGGCCTGTCGCCGTTGGGGCAGCTGTGGAACTCGCCTGCGCAACCTTGCGGTAGACCCCCCGTCCTGCTCGCGCTACAATACGACGTTCAAGCGCGTCGCTGCTGGCCCTCCTTGACTCAGAATCCATGCCTTCGTTCCGGACCCTGCACATAGCGGTCTTCCTTCTTCTGCTGCCTGTGCAGGCGCCGCGCGCTGGTGTCACCGTTCCTCTGCTCGGAGGCGGAGACGGCGCCACTCGAGACAACGAGACGCCACAGGTGCGTATCGAGCGTCCCAGCGGCGACGTGACGATCCAGGAGGGCGAAAGCGTTACGTTCGAAGGCCTGACTTTCGATCCCGACGGGACGGTGGTCTCGCGCTCCTGGGTGTTTCCCGGGGGCAGCCCCGCGAGCAGCAGCCTGGAGGATCCCGGGAGCGTGCGCTGGGACAGGGCGGGCACCTACACGATCACGTTCACGTGCGTGGACAACGAAGGGGCACGCAACCGGACGCCGGCGCAGCGCACGATCACGGTGGCCGAAGCGCCCGCCACGAACACGCCGCCGGACGCGCGCATCGACAGCCCTGGTTCCGGAACCACCCTGATCGAGGTGGGGCAGTCCGTGGAGCTCCGCGGCACGGCGACGGATCCGGACGGAAGGATCACCTCCTACCTGTGGGATTTCTCCGGCTCCCCGGGGGCGCCGCTCGATCGAACGGTCGAGGATCCAGGCCCCGTGCGGTTCGACACGCCTGGAGTGTTCACGGTCAGCTTCCGGGTCACGGACGACCGCGGGGCTCAGGATCCGGTGCCCGATTTCAGGGTCGTTCAGGTGATTTCGGCCCCGCCGCCCACGAATCGCGCGCCGGCGGCCCGGATCGACACACCGGCGGCCGCGCTGACCACCATCCGCTTGGGTGAGACACTGATCTTCACGGGAACGGCGACCGATCCCGACGGCAATGGGACGATCGCCAGCTACAACTGGGACTTTGGGGGGTCCGCCGGCTCTCCAGCACCGCGCAACGTGGAGGATCCGGGGGCGGTGCAGTTCAACTCGATCGGCGTCTTTCAAGTCGTGTTCACGGTCACCGACATCCACGGCGCGCAGGATCAGGACGTCCGCCAGGTGCAGGTAGTTTCGCAGCCACCGCCGACGAACGCGGCGCCGAGCGTGACGATCGACCAGCCGGCGGGGAGCGTGACGATATCGGCGGGGCAGAGCGTGACGTTTCAGGGGAGCGCGACGGATGCGGACGGGGTGATTGTGGCGTACGCGTGGACGTTTCCGGGGGGCAGTCCGGGGTCGAGCAGCGTGCAGGATCCTGGGAGCGTGACGTTTGCGACGGCAGGGAACTACACGGTGGAGTTCAACGCCAGCGACAACGACGGGGCGCAGGATCCGACGCCGGCGCGGGTGGTGGTGAACGTGATCGCGGGGGGAGGCGGTGTGAACGTTCCTCCGGAGGTGGCGATCGTGTCGCCGGCGACGAACCTGGCGGTGCAGGCGGGATCGACGGTGATCTTTCAGGGGCAGGCGAGCGATGCGGACGGGAGCGTGGTGTCGTATGTGTGGGATTTTGGGGGAGGTGCGACGAACGCAGCGGTGGAGGATCCGGGGCCGGTGACGTTCAGCCGCGTGGGAGTGTACACGGTGACGTTCAACGCGACGGACAACGGCGGGGCGGCGGATCCGACGCCGGAGCGGCGGACGCTCACGGTGACGCAGCTTCCGCCGTCGAACAGTGCGCCGCAGGCGACGATTGACGCGCCGCTGGGGCCGACGGTGAACGTGCTGACGGGTGGGAGCCTGGCGTTCGGCGGGACAGGCAGCGATGCGGACGGGCGGATCGTGACGCACCGCTGGGATTTTGGGGGAGGGGCGCCGAACCGCGGGGTGGAGGATCCCGGGGCGGTGGCGTTCACGGTGGCGGGGGTGTACACGGTGACGTACAACGTGACGGATGACGGTGGGGCGAGCGATCCGACGCCGCCCAGCGTGCGGGTGGTGGTGGGGTCGGAGCCCGGGGGTGGGACGGGTGGGAACTTCAACGTGGATGTGGTGGCGCCGGGGAGTGCGACGCGGGTGGATGGGCACGACGTGCTGTTCGTGGTGCGCGCGATCGGGACGCAGGACTTGCGGGCGGACGTGAACGGGGACGACAAGGTGGACAACGCCGACGTGCAGTTGACGCTGGCCGCGCTGGGGGAGGTCGAATGAGGTCACGGGCATACATGGGCTGGTGTGGGGTTGGGGCGGCAGGGGTGCAGGCGCTGGCGGTGGTGGCGCTGGCGGCGGGGCTGGGTTGCGGGGGCGGGTCGGCGTCGGACCTGGTGTTGCCGGAGCAGGTGGACGTGACGCTGACGCCGGTGGGGGAGCCTGGGGCGCGCACGCTGGGACTGGAGCTGGCGGATGCGAGCGGGCGGGACGTGAGCGTGCGTCTGACCGGGCGCGATCTGGAGGATGTGACGGGGGTGGCGTTCGAGCTGAGCTACGATGCCGAGATTCTGGAGTATGCGGGAGCCAGCGCGGGGAGCTACTTCGGGACCGCGCCGGTGACTGGGGCGCGGGTGGTGGAGCGCGCGCCTGGGCGGTTGGTGGGCGTGGCGGCGGGGATGGAGCAGGCGAGCGGGCGCAGCGGGAGCGGAGAGCTGGTGCGGCTGAACTTCCGGCTGCTGCGGCTGCGGGACACGCAGACGACGCTGGGCTTCGCGACGCCGCAGAGCCTGGTGTACGGCCCCGCCGGTCCCACGCCGCAGCAGACGTTCATCAACGCCCAGCTCGTCACCCGCATCCGAGCCCCCAGCTGATCCCCCCGCCAAGCCCCAGCCCCGGGAGTCCTCTCCCCGCCGGTGGCTCGCGGGCGACGCAGGTGCCAGCCTGTCGGGCTCATTTCCAGTCGTTCTGGGGCTTGCCGCGATGGCTCGTGATGGTCCTTGCATCCACGTGCGCCCTGGTGCACGGCCCCGCCCCGCTTCACGCTCAGGAACCCCGCCGCGGTGGAGAGGTGGCCCCATATGCCGGCCTGCTCGCCTTCGACGAAGGCTTTCGCGTTTCCGATGGTTTCGCCTTCCGGGGCCTGAAGGACGCCGCCGTGTTCGGCGGCCGTCTCGGATACACGCTCAGCAGGCGGTTGGGTGTCGAGGGATCGCTCGCCGTGAGCAGCCAGGCCATCGATCCCTCCTCACAAGCCGGCTCGGGCGGTGTTGACGCGGATCTCACGGCGTACCTCGCCGAGGCGCTTCTCTACCTTGCCTCGGGACCCGTCATCCCGTTCGTCGCCGTCGGTGGCGGAGGGATGAGCTTCAGCACGAACGCCGAGCTGACCGACGACGAATCCTCCTCTGGTGCGGTGGCGAGCGTCGGCGGAGGCTTCAAGCTTCCGCTCTCGCCGATGCTGGCCGTGCGGCTGGACGCGCGCGATCTTCTGGTGCGTAGGGATGAGAGGTCACTGGGTTCCCTGTTCGGCGGGGAAGGGCAGCTGCGGCACAACGTGGCGCTCTCCGCGGGCGTCGCGCTGCGATTCGGCGGTCCGGCGGATGAGGACTCCGACGGCATCTACGACGATCGGGACCGCTGCCCGGGAACGCGCGCCGGCTCACCCGTTGACGAGAACGGGTGCGAGCCACGCATCCCGGAGGGTCCTCCCCCGGTGCGCACCGATGGGGACGGCGACGGCGTGAGCGACGGGCTCGATCGCTGCCCCGGCACGCCGGCGGGTGTGGTCGTTGACCTCGATGGGTGTCCCATCGAGGGGGCGGGGGAGGGAACGTCGGGCACGAACGACAAGTAGAAAGACGCCATGGCGACCATCTATCTCGCTGATCCCGACGAAGGCTACCGCAAGGGTCTCGCGCACGCGCTGCGACGGGCCGGCCACGGCGTGACCGAGTTCTCCAGCGGTTCCGAGCTGTACGCCGGGGCGCTCGCCGACGAGCCCGACCTGATCGTGATGGAGACCGACCTGGAGGAGATGGACGGCTTCCAGGTCTTCGCTCTCCTGCAGCGGGACCGTGCCGAGCCCTTCCCAGTCCTCTTCGTCACGGCTTTCGAGAATCCTCGCGTGGCTCGCATCTGCAAGCAGCGGGGTGCGCTTGGGTACGTCGGCAAGAACCGGCCGCTCGACCAGGTCGTCACTGCGGTCCAGGCCTATTTCACCGATCACGACCCCCTGTACGACCGCAAGCTCCCGGCGGCACTGGCCTGGCTGCAGTCACGCGGGAAGTCCGGCCGCCTGGACCTCGAAGGAGAAGGGGAGATCGGCTACGTGCTCCTCCACCGTGGAAAGGTGCTGGAGGCGCGCTGGAGATCGGCAGTGGGGGAGGAGGCGGTGCGCAGCTTGTCCGAGGAGGGCGATGGCATCCGCTTCCGCTTCGCCGAGGGCACCGACGAGATCGAGCTCCCGGCCGACCTCCGAAGGGGGATGGACGAAGGCGCCGGACGTGCGCCAGACGCTGCACGTGTCGCAGCCGCTGCCCCGCCCGCGCTCAGCTCGGAGGCCACTGTCGTGGGCCCCGAGCCCTCAGCGGATCGCGTGCCCCGGGTTGCAGCGAGTGGCGCTTCGCCTGCGGCTATGCCCCAGGTAGCGTCCCGCGCAATTCCGTCGGATCCCGGGAACTCGGCCTCCGCAGTGCTCCCGCGCTCGGCCGAGCCAGTGGATCCTCTGCTGCGCACGAGCGCGGGCGACCTTCACGTGGCGGGCGAGGGTGGTGCGGTCGCGGCCCTGCGCGAGCTCCGGGAAGGGCATGCCTCGAGACCCCGGAGGAGCAAGGCAGGCCGGAGCGCGATGCTGGCCATCGCGGCGGCGGCCGCCTTCGTTCTCGTTGCCGGCGTGACGCTGGTGGCGTTCTATCCCGGCTACCTGCCGTCCGCGCTGGCGGGTATCCTGGAGCGCCCCGAGCGCGCACCGGAGGTGCAGGTGCTGCGGGAGCCCACCTCGCAGTTCGCCCGCCGTCCGGACGAGGGCGGAGGGGGATCCGACGCAGTGCTTGCCCGTGACGAGGACCTGCTGGCGCTGCGTGAGGAAGACGCGGGGACGAGCTCCGAACCGATCGGGAAGCGGTCGCCGGATGTGCGCCCGGCTGCCGATCCCGTGCCGGCTCCTCGCGCCGCCGACCGCGAGCCTGCTCCCGCCGCCCCCGAGCGCGAGCCGACGCCCGAGCCCACGAGGTCCTCGGCCGAGCTGCCGCGCACGCGCGAGGTCGAGCGAGACGACCCGCGCCGAGAATCGACTGCAGCCACCCCGGTCGCAGGCGCCGCGGGTTCGCGCACGACGGCCGCACCACCCTCGACGCGGGAGCGCGAGCCCGCGCCCGCGCAGCGCATCGTAGTGCCTCCATCGCGCGAGGATCGCCCTGCCGCCGCGCCCCCCATCGTCTCCGCACCAGTGCCCGAGAGGACTGACCGCGGGCGGTCCGCTGGCGACGTGGCCGACAGGGACGCGGCCGACAGCGACGTGGCCGACAGGGACGCGGCCGACAGGGACGCGGCGGACCGCGCGGCGAGTCAACGCGATGTCGCGCTGGGCGCCGGGACGCAGCCCGAGTCGGCTGCCGCGGCGCCCTCGCTTCGCCCCGAAGCGGAACCGGTCGCCGCGACGCCACAGCCCGAGGGCGGGACCCGCACCGCCCTCCGGGCGCGGGAATCGCGGCGCGCTTCGGAAGACGCCTCGCCCGAGGTCAGGCCCGTTCTGCTCCAGCGCGGCACGGAGCCCTACTATCCCTCGGAGCTCCGGGCGCAGGGAGTGGGCGGAAGCGTGGTGCTGAACATCCGTGTCGGCGCCAACGGACGAGCGCAGCAGGTCGAGGTCAGGCGCTCATCCGGCTACGAAGCCTTCGATCAGGCCGCGGTCGCGGCCGTGGGCACGTTCCTCTGGGAGCCGGCACGCGATGGCGACCGCCCCACCGAGGCCTGGGTGACGCAAGCGGTGACGTTCCGCCCCTGACGCAGGACCCTTCCCGCTCCGATCCCCGGACAGCGACAGCCGAGCCACGGCCGGTGGCGCTCGTCACCGGGTCCGGCCGTCGCCTGGGAGCCGAGCTCGCGGTGGCGTTCGCCGTCGCCGGCTATGACGTGGCGATCCACCACCACGCATCTCGCGATGGCGCCGAGCGCACGCGCATCCGGGCCGCCGCGGAGGGCGGGCAGGCGGCCGTCTTCCAGGCCGACCTGCGCGAGGCGGCCGAGATCGAGCGCCTCTTCCAGCTCGTGTCGGAGCGTTTCGGCAGGCTCGACTGTCTGGTGAACAGCGCCGCGATCTTTCCGCTCGCCCCCTGGAGCGAGCTCACGCCGGAGACGTGGCACGAGGTCCTGGCGGTCAATCTCACCGCGCCGTTCCTGTGTGTGCGGGCCGCCGAGCCGCTGCTGCGAGCCGCAGGCGGGGGTCACGTGGTGAACGTCGTCGACCTGGGCGCATTCGAGGCCTGGATCGACCGCCCCGCGAACGGCGTCTCCAAAGCGGGGCTGCTGAAGCTGACGCAGAGCCTCGCGCGCGCCCTCGCTCCCGACATCCTGGTCAACGCCGTGGCGCCGGGGACGATTCACATGCCGGAGGAGCCCGCCCCGTACGCCCTGCCTTCGCCGCGCCGGCTGCCGCTGCGACGGTGGGGGGCTCCGGAGGACGTGGCGGAGGCCGTGCTGTTCCTCGCGCGGACGCGCCACGTCACGGGGCAGTGCATCGTGGTGGACGGGGGAAAGCTGCTGCTCTGACAGTCAATCTCGCTGCGTGCCCGTCATCGCGCGCGGGTCCAGGATGCGCCGCAGGTCGTCGGGAGGCAGGATCCCGTGGCGCAGCGCCACCGCCTCGACAGTCTCACCGGTCTCGAGGGCTTCCTTCGATAGGGCCGCGGCTCGGTCGTACCCGATCCGGGGAGCGAGCGCCGTGGAGAGCATCAGGGAGAGCTTCGCGAGCTCGAGGCAGCGCGCCTCGTCGGCGACGATGCCCGCGACGCAGCGCAGCCTGAACGCGTCCGCCGCCCCCGCCAGGATCTCGATGGACTCCAGCAGGTTCCTGGCCATGAGGGGCATGCTCGTGTTCAGCTCGAACTCCCCGCCCCGGCCGCCCAGGGTGACGGCCAGGTCGTTGCCGATCACCTGCGCGGCGGCCTGCAAGAGGGCTTCGGACATCACCGGGTTGACCTTCCCGGGCATGATCGAGGATCCCGGTTGCGTGGCCGGCAAAGCGATCTCGCCGAGCCCGCAACGCGGGCCCGAGGCAAGCCAGCGGATGTCGTTGGCGATCTTGCCCAGGGACACGGCCAGGGTCTTGAGGGTGCCACTGGCCTGCACGACGGCGTCCCGCGCCCCCTGGGCCTCGAAGTGGTCCTCGGCTTCGCGAAAGGGGATCCCGGTGCGTGCGGCGAGCCGGGCGATCACACGGGACGCGAACTCGGGGTGCGCGTTCAGCCCTGTCCCGACGGCCGTGCCCCCGAGCGCCAGCTCCGTGAGTCCGGCGACGGCATCGTCGAGCCGCCGGCGGCCGTGGGCGACCTGGGTCGCGTAGCCTCCGAACTCCTGGCCCAGCATCACGGGCGTGGCGTCCTGCAGGTGCGTGCGCCCGCTCTTCACGACGTCGCGGAACGCGCGCGCGCGATCGCGCAGCGCCGCCTCGAGGTGCACGAGGGTGGGCAGGAGTGCCTGGTGAATGCGGCGGCAGGCGGCGAGGTGTGTCGCCGAGGGGATCACGTCGTTCGACGACTGTCCGAGGTTGACGTGGTCGTTGGGGTGGACCGGGGTCTTGCTGCCGAGCCGCCCCCCCAGGAGCTCGATCGCGCGGTTCGAGATCACCTCGTTGGCGTTCATGTTCGTCGAGGTTCCGGAGCCGGTCTGAAAGACGTCGAGGACGAACTCGGCGTCGTGACGGCCCTCCTCTACTTCGCGCGCAGCGTGCGCGATCGCCTTCCCCAGCTGGGGATCGAGTAGCCCGAGCTCCACGTTCACCGCTGCCGCGGCTTCCTTGATCATTCCCAGGGCGTGGAGGAACGCGGGCGGAAGTCGGATGCCGCTGATGGGGAAGTTCTCCTGGGCCCGGCGCGTCTGCGCGCCGTAATAGGCGCCCTCGGGGACGCGAATCTCGCCCAGGGAGTCGCGCTCGAGTCGGTACCCGCCTTCGCAGGCGCCGTCGCCCGCCGGCACGTGCCCAGGCGTCCCGGCCCCGCCCGTCATCGCGAGGCCGCGTTGGGCTTCACGTCCCGAAGCCATGCCCGCAGGGGCTCGAGCGTGCTGGCTGCGGCGCCCTTGGCGGGGAGCTTCGTCTCCTCCAGGGGGTCGCGGCGATAGTCGTAGACCTCTTCCGTTCCGTCCCCGTTCCGGATGTAGTGCAGTGTGCCCGCGTGCACGGATTTCATCAGCTTGCGCGAATTGCGCGGCAGGGTAGATGCCGGCTGCCCGGCGAACTCCGACAGCAGCGTGTCGGCGGTCAGCGCCGCGGCGCCGCTCTTCCACGCGCGTGCGAGTGAGGCGCCCGGGAATGGCGCGCCCTCCACACCGGCCAGGTCCATGATCGTCGCCGGCACGTCGCGGAGGCTCACCGCCTCACGCACCCGGAAGCCCGCGGGTGCTCGGGACGGGAAGTGGATGACGAGTGGCACGTGCAGCACCTGCCGGTAGAGGGTGTTCGCATGCGTGAACCAGCCGTGCTCGCCGAACTGCTCGCCGTGGTCGGCGGTGAGGATCACGACCGTCTTCCTGGCCCCTTCGCCGTCGCCAGCGGACAGCTGGCGAAACAGCGCGCCCAGGTGTGCGTCAAGCGCGGCGATCGCTCCGTCGTACGCGTCACGCTCGGCACGCACCTCGGCCGCGCTCATCTTGCGCTTGGCGACCCGCTTCGCCTGGTGCTTCCAGTGGACCATCTTCCAGTTCTTGCGCGGCTCTGGCGAGCCGAAGAGGGTGTCGTAGGGTGCGGGTGGCAGGTACGGCTCGTGGGCCTCGTAGTAGTTGAGGAAGGCGAAGAACGGCCGGTCCCCGTCGCCGTCCCCCACCCAGTCGAGGAACGCGCGGTTCACGTCGCCGCCGTCCTTCCGGCCGAGGATGTCCCACGCGTCCAGCAGCCACCGCAGGCCGCGGCTGTTGGCCATGGTCTGCGCCAGCGACGAGCTCAGCACGAGCTCGGCGGCGGACACGCGGTAGTCCTCCCAGTGCAGGAATCCGCGGTCGAGGCCCTGCTCGTAGCCCGCGTACTCGATGTTGGCGACGAAGCCGGCCGTCCGGTAGCCCCTGTCGCGGAGCGCCTCGGCCAGCGTCGGCACGCCCCTGCCCAGCGGCGCGTCCCACTTCGCGAAGAGCTCGTGGGGGTAGCGTCCGGTGAAGAGGCTCGCGTGCGAGGGGGGCGTCCAGGGAGCCGTGGAGATCGCCTGCTCGAAGACGACGCCTTCCCGGGCCCAGCGGTCGAGGCTCGGCGTCGTGGGACGCGCGTACCCGTACAGGCCCATGCTCTGCGCCCGCACGGTGTCCAGCACGAGCAGCAGGACGTTGGGCGCGTCCGAGGTCGCCGCGGGCAAGCTGCGCTCCGCCTGCCACGCCCTCGCGGAGCGCCAGCCCGACACGCCCAGGGCGAGGGCGAGGACGACCGCGCCCACCCAGGGGCCGCTGCGCCGCGCGAGGTGCCAGACGGATTGCGCACGTGGGGCGAGGATGCGGGACGCCTGGAGCGCCAGGCCGGCGCCGAGGACGACAGCCGCGAGGCGGTGGAGCCCCGGGTACAGCAGAGCCAGGCTGACTGCGAAAAGGAACGTCACCAGGAAGAGCGCGGCGCGCGGAGTTCGGAGGCCGCCGTGCACGCGACCCAGCGCGAGCAGCAGCGCCGCCGCGCCGGCGAACAGGAGGGCGTCGGCAACCGGCGCCATCCACACGAAGTGCGGTCCGAAGAAGAGCGACTTGCCGAGCACGCGCTGCTGGATCACGAGGCGGAGGAACACCTCCACCAGACCCGTCAGCGCTCCGGCCCATGCCGCGACGAGCAGCACGGAGGGCACGCGTCCGGCCCCTTCGCCGCGCCCGTCGATCAGATGTAGCCCAGACCGCTCAGGCGCTCGCGAACGACGTCCTCCTCACTCGCACCCAGCGCGGTAACCGCGCCTCCTGCCACGAGCGAGCGGCCCTGCATGGAGGGCGGCACGTCGTAGCCCCCGAGCTCCAGGAGCGTCGGCGCGACGTCCAGCAGATGCGCTCCCTCGACCTCGCCCTGCAGGGGACTGTTGGACGCGGCCAGGATGAAGCTGCCGAACTGCGCGTGGTTGCAGTCGTCGGGACCGGTGTCGTTCTCCTGCAGGTGAAGCGACGGATACCCCACGCCGCCGATCGACCGCCAGGAGAGCGCGCCGAAGTGCACGATGAGATCCGGCGCCACGTTGCGCACGTTGCGATAGACCTCCTCCGGCTTGAAGGCGAGCGTGCCGAGGGCACGGCCGCCCTCGTCCGGCGTGGCCTCGAAGCGGGCCTTGACCTCGTCGCGGAACGATTCGTAGTCGCCAGGCTCGATCACCCCCTGCGGTTCGCGGCCCTTCACGTTGAGGAACACGCGGGCGTAGTAGCCGCCCTCGCTCCACACCGTGGTGCGGTCCCAGTTCACGTCGAGCTTCTCGAACGGGGTGACGGCCTTGGGGTACTCGTTCAGGACGAGCAGTCCCTCGCGAACGAGCCACTCGTTGACGCAGAAGCCGCCGTCCAGCTTCTGCGCGCCATGGTCCGACACGACGAGCACGACGGTGTCGTCGGCGAGCAGCTCGAGCAGTGAGCCAAGCTCCTCGTCCAGATAGCGGTAGTAGTCGCGGATGACCTCCTGGTACGCGTTCCCGGGCTCGTGCAGGACGTGCTCGGGATCGTGGTACTTCCAGAAGCCGTGGTGCACGCGATCGAGGCCGATCTCCACGAACTGGAAGTAGTCCCATTCCGTCTCGCGCAGGTAGTGGCGCACGACCTCGAAACGCTTCCGGCTGCCGGCGAAGATCTCGTCGCGGAGCCACGCCTTGTCGTCGGTGCGGAAGCCCTTCACGTCCACCGGATACTCGCCGACGAGTCGCTCGATCACCGCCTTCTCACCCGCCGGATGGGTCCAGCCATCCTTCGTCGTGTCGGGCGTCATGAAGCAGCCCACGCTGACTCCGTTCACCTTGCGCGGCGGGTACCCCGGCGGCACCCCGATCACCACGGAGCGGCGGCCCTCGCGCGCGATCTGGTCCCAGATCGCGAGCTCCTGGATGGAGCGGGCGTTGACGATGCGGAGCCCGCCGTACGAATGGTCGGATCGGTTGCGGAAGCCGTAGACCCCCAGCGAGCCCGGATCCTGGCTGGTCGACATGCACATCCAGGCCGGCACGGTGATGGGCGGCACCACGCTCTCCATGCGGCCATAGCAGCCGGCCTCCATCAGACGGCGGAAGTTCACGAGGCGCTCGTCACCCAGCAGCAGCTCGGGTGCGGCGCAGTCCAGACCCACGACGAGGATCTTCACGGGAGCAGCGACTCTCCTTCCATGGCCGGTCCGCGGGGGGCGCCGAGGGCCGCGAGGATGGTGGGTGCCAGGTCCCGCAGATGGGCCCCCGCGCCGTCGAAGGGCCGGTTCATCAGCAGGACGCCGGGCACCAGCTCGGGATCGATGATGTGGTCGCCTCCCCACCGCTTCACGTTGTCCTCGAACTGCACCTCGGGAATCCCGCCCAGCGCCGTGCTCCAGGAGGCGCGGTACCCCGCGGCAAAGTTCACCACCACGTCCGGCGACTCCTCGACGTAGGGCCCCGCGTACGCCTGCTCCCGCGTGGACGCTCCGCGAACGGCGACGACGGCGCGATCCGGGTCAGCGAGCCCCGTGAGACCGGCGGCGATCGAGGCGCGCAGCGTGGGGGCCTCGTCCGAAGCCACGATGCCCTTGGCCTCGCGTCCCTGCAGGTTCAGGTAGACGCTGCCGAGTCCCAGGGCGTAGGCCCGCGTGCGCTCCCAGTCCACGTGCCGGAGCATGTCGCCGGCTGCCTCCCCGGGCCGCACCCCGGTCTGCAGCGCGAGCAGCCCCTGGTCGTGCAGCCAGGTGTTCAGGTTCACGCCCCGCTGGAAGCTGCTGAAGCCGTGGTCGCTCAGCACCACACACAGCGTGCGATCGTCGACGTGCTCGAGGGCGCGGCCCACGATGGCGTCGCAGGCGCGGTAGTTTTCCTCGATGACCCGGGCGAGCTCAGGATTCGCGCGCGCGTCGCCGTCGCGGTTGGCGGGATGATCGGGCTCGCGGAAGCGCCAGAACATGTGCTGCACGCGGTCGGGGGTGTCGAAGAGACAGAAGAGCAGCCCGTCGTCCAGGCGCGCCAGCTCGTGCTGAAGCATCGCCTCGCGCTCGGCAAGGACGAGGTTGCACTGGTCGAGATACGCGACCTCGTCGAAGCGGCCGTTGTTGAGGCCTCCGTGGTCCTCCACCATGCCCGTCGTGTAGAACGTCCCCAACCGATCGGCGAGCTCCTTCGGATACTCGGCCGGGGTGCCCACCGGAAAGAGCGGCGCCTCGGGGTCGAAGTTTACGGGCGAGGCGTGCAGCTCGAGCGGATCGACTCCCCGCAGGTGGAAGCGCACGACGCCGCTCACCGACTGGAGCAGCCCAGTCTTGAAGCGTACGCGCAGCCAGCCGCTCCACGCGCCCTGTGCCACGTCGAGGGCCCGTGGCTGCCCCTCGGAGGCGAGGACGACGCGGCCCGCGGCGCGGTCCACGCGGATCCGCAGGGGAAACTCGAAGTTGCCGCGCGTCCGCGGGTTGCGCGGACCGATCACGTGCGTGTCGAACGTTCCATCGGCCCCTCCACGCAGCGTGATCACGTTCTCGCTCTCCTCGGGCTTCACCCCTTCGGCCGACGTGTAGAAGGTGGATGTGCCGAGGCCCCCACGCAGGTCGGGCACGCCCATCCCTGCAAGCATTCGGCCGCGAAAGACGTCGGGTGGGAACGTGCAGGGGCAGCGCACGACGGTGGACGGGATGCCGGCGGCGGACAGCAGCTCCCAGACGGGCGTACCCCGCCGCAGGTTCACCGCCCTGGGCGGCAGGAAGGCATTCTTCTGCTCGTACCGGTTGAGCGAGAAGTCTGGCAGGTAGGTGCGGGGATCGCGCCGGATGAAGTCGAAGATCCCGTGTCCGCCCGGATTGACGCCGGTGGCGAACGTGGACCAGGCGACCGGCGTCTGGGCGGGGGAGGTGGTCCGGACCCGCGCGAGCCCGCCCCCGTTGCGCAGGCGCCGCAGATGCGGCATTTCGCCAGCCTCGAGCATGCGCTCGACGATGGTCGGCTCCAGGCCGTCGAGGCCGACGACCACGACCTTGTGAAACCTGCGAGAGGAGCTCATCGGAGGGTGGCGGAGCCTTGAGAGTGCGGATCAGCCGCGCCCGGCCAGCTATCAGCCGGGCGAAGAACGGGGGGGAGCGCCGCGTAGGCGGTGGGGCCCGTGGGGGGGCGCGAAAGCCGCCGCCGGCAGGCGCGCGGCGGCTGCGGAATCAGGCGTCGGTGCGGCGCGACTCCGCCGAGGTCCTCGTGAAGAGGTCGCGGACCCTGCGCACCGCCGCGAGAGCGCGATGCCAGAAGATCATGAGAAAGCCCATGACCGCCCCGAGGATCGAGGTCAGCGGGAGCAACTGATCGGGTCCCACGTAGAGCGGGATGGGGGTCAGGGTGGCGACGACGGTATCGACGAGCATGACGGCGACCTCTCTCGTGAACGATGAAGGATCCGGCCTGTTCCGCGCCGCAAAGGATCGCTGTTGCGGGCGCGTACCACACTACGGCCTTGGAGGGATGCGGCTCGCCCTCACGATGTAGTTTCCACGACCGCACGAGGTCGCGTCGGAGGTGGCTCGTACCCGCCAGGCGGGGGTTGGGTCCGATCGCGCGCATTCGCGGGCCTGCTCCCGTTGTTTCGGAGCCGGAAAAAGGTAAATTCGCTCCTTCCGCGGCCCGGCGGCAACCCCCGACCCGTGTTCCGGGCGTTCCCCCCCCGCTGCCCGTCGGGCACGTGAGCGCCACGGCGGACTGCGCGGGCCCGCCACTCCCCGACGAGGTCCATGACGATCCGCCACGAAGAGCGCCCCGTCCTCACCCCGCACAATCTGGACGAAACCGAGCTGCTCGGCCTCTTCCGTCGGATGGCCCTGCTGCGCGAGTTCGAAGAACGCACGGCGGAGCAGTACGCCCGGGGCCGCATATGGGGCTTCTGCCACCTCTACACGGGACAGGAGGCGGTGGCCGTGGGCGCGGTCTCCGCGCTCACGCGCGAGGACTACGTGGTGACCGCGTACCGCGACCACGGTCAGGCCATCGCCAAGGGGATCGACCCGAAACGCGTCATGGCCGAGCTCTTCGGCAAGCGCACGGGGACCAGCCTCGGGCGCGGGGGCTCGATGCACCTCTTCGATCGAGAAGTGAACTTCATGGGCGGTTACGCGATCGTCGGCGGGCACCTGCCGATCGCGACCGGGCTCGCGCTCGCGGTGCAGTACCGCGAGGAAGATCGAATCGTGGCCACCTTCTTCGGGGACGGAGCTGTGGCCGAGGGCGCCTTCCACGAGAGCCTGAACCTCGCTCAGCTGTGGCAGCTGCCCGTGGTCTTCGTGCTGGAGAACAACCTTTACGGCATGGGCACAGCCGTGGAGCGGGCCTCGGCGACGCGCGACTTCCACCCTCGGGCGGAGGCGTACGGCATACCCGGCGAGGCCGTGGACGGGATGGACGTGCTGGCAGTGCGCGAAGCGGTGACGCGCGCCCGCGACAGGGCACTGGACGGGAAGGGGCCCTCGTTCCTGGAGATGAAGACGTATCGCTTCCGACCCCACTCCATGTCGGATCCGGGCCGCTACCGTACCCGGGGCGAGGTGGACATCTGGCGCCAGCGCGACCCTCTCCGGACCTTTCCCGAGCGGCTCATCGAGGAGGAGGTTGCGACGCGCGAGCAGATCGACGTCATCCTGGGGGAGGTGGAAGAGGAGGTGCGGGAGTGCATCGCCTTCGCCGAGGAGAGCCCGCACCCCGAGCCGGCGGACCTGATGCGCTTCGTGTGGGCGGCGGACGAGCCCGAGGGCGAGGACGGCCCATGAGCATGCGCGAGATCACCTATCGCGACGCGCTCAACGAGGCGCTTCACGAGGAGATGGCACGCGATCCGAGCGTGCTCGTCCTCGGCGAGGAGGTCGCGCTCTACGAGGGTGCGTACAAGGTCACCCGGGGCCTGCTGGCGCGCTTCGGCGAGCGGCGCGTCAAGGACACTCCGATCGCGGAGGAGGTGATCGCGGGCAGCGCGATCGGCGCGGCGATGGGAGGTCTGCGCCCGGTGGCCGAGATGATGACCTGGAACTTCGCGATTCTGGCCTTCGACCAGATCATCAACCACGCGGCCAAGATCCGCTACATGTTCGGCGGACGCGTCAAGCTTCCGCTCGTGATCCGGGGACCTCAGGGAGGGGGCAAGCAGCTCGCGGCGCAGCATTCGCAATCCGTCGAGACCTGGCTCGCACACTGTCCGGGACTGAAGGTCGTCTGCCCCTCCAGCCCCGCCGACGCGAAGGGATTGCTTGTGACGGCCATCCGCGACGACGACCCGGTCATGTTCCTCGAGCACGAGATCCTGTACAACGCCAAGGGCAACGTCCCCGAAGGGGAGATCGCAGTCCCCTTCGGGCAGGCAGCGATCGTGCATCAGGGGTCGGACGTGACGATCATCACCTATTCGCTCATGACGCTTAAGGCGCTCAAGGCCGCGGAAGAGCTCGAGCGCGACGGGATCCACGCCGAGGTGATCGACCTCCGTACGCTCGTCCCGCTCGACATGGAGGCCGTGCTCGCGTCGGTGCGCAAGACGAACCGCGCGCTGGTCGTCCAGGAGGGCTGGCCAGTTTGCGGGATGGCCAGCGAGATCGCGGCCCGCATCCAGGAGGACGCCTTCGACGACCTCGATGCGCCCGTCCGGCGACTCACCGGAAAGCCCGTCCCCATGCCGTACAACCGCATTCTCGAAGCACAGGCCGTGCCGCAGGTGCCGGACATCGTCGCCGAAGTGCGCCGTCTCGCCGCGTAGGGACCGGAGACCCCGTGCCGCGCGAGATCACGATGCCGAAGCTCTCGGACACGATGGAGGAAGGGAAGGTCCTGCGCTGGCTCAAGCGCGAGGGTGATGCGATCGAGCGGGGCGAGGCGATCGCCGAGGTCGAGACGGACAAGGCCGACATGGAGATGGAGGCATTCGACACCGGCGTGCTCCTCGAGATCCGCGTGCGCGAGGGGGAGACGGCCGCCGTCGGGGATGTGATAGGCTACATCGGCAAGGCCGGAGAGCACGCAGGCGGGGGCGGGAGGACCGGCGCCGAGGGCGATGCTGGCCCGCCGCGGGGCGGCAAGGCAGATGCCGAGCATGCGGGCGCCGAGAAGGCGCGCGGGCAGCCCGCGCGGGCGGGGAAGGCCGACGGGGATGCCGGGCACACGGGGAAGGCCCGAGCGGAGTTCGCGGGAAAGGCGGCCGGCTCGTCCGCCGAGACTCCCAATGAGGAGGTGCCCGGGCCGCATGCCGACATCGCTGACCTGATCGAGCCCGAGGATGCGCACGCGTCCGAGGAGGGGGAGGAGGGGTCGGCAAGCCAGGCGCCTCCGGGAGCCCCGCGCCCCGCGAACGCCCCACGTGGCAGGGGTTTCAACGATCGATTCGGGGGACGCTCGCAGCCGGACGAGCGATCCGCACGACCACGGATCTCGCCAGTCGCCAAGCTCCTCGCCGAGGAAGCGGGTCTCGACGTCGCCGCGCTCGAGGGCTCGGGCCCGGATGGGCGCGTCGTCAAGCGCGATGTCGAGCGCGCGATCGGTTCCCGCGGGCGCAGGCCGGCCGCGCCGCGAGCGGAACCCGGGGCAGGGTCAGCG
>JACCXV010000151.1 GCA_013696835.1 Gemmatimonadota bacterium
CCCCCGATGGCGGTGAACGAGTCCAGGATCCCGAGGCGCGCGGCGAGCGTGCGGAGCAGCGGACGCTCCGGCCCGCTCATCCGGCGGGTGGCTGCTGCGGGGCAGGGCGCTCCAGCGGAGCCAGCACGATCGCGGAGAGGGGCGGCAGCTTCAGCCGCAGCGAGTGCGGCAGCCCGTGCGCCGCCACGGGCTCGGTCGTCACGATCTCGTCCGTCGCATAGCCACTGCCGCCGTAGCGGGGTTCGTCGCTGCAGAGACGGCGGGCGTAGCTCCCGCCCGCCGGCGCGCCGAGGCGGTACTCGGGCAGCGGGGAAGGGGTCAGGTTGAGCACCGTCATCAGGTGGTCGTCCCCGTCGCGGCGCGCGTAGCTTAGCACGGAGTTGTCGCGGTCGGAGCAGTCGATCCAGTGGAACCCCTCCGGATCGTCGTCGCTCCTCCACAGGCAGGGCGAGGCGAGATACAGTGCTCCGAGCTCCTCCAGGAAACGGGCGAACCCCGCCCGCAGCGGGTCGGTGCCGAGAGTCCAGTCGAGGCCGTCGTCGTGATTCCACTCGCCCCAGGGCGCGAGCTCGGTGCCCATGAACAGCAGCTTCTTGCCCGGGCGCGTGTACTGGTAAGCCAGCAGCACGCGCAGGTTCGCGAACCGGCGCCACGCATCCCCCGGCATGCGCGCGAGCAGGGAGCCCTTTCCATGCACCACCTCGTCGTGGGAGAGCGGCATCAGAAAGCGCTCGCTGCGCTCGTAGAGCATCGCAAACGTGATCTCGTCCTGGTGCCAGCGCCGGTGCACCGGGTCGCGTGCGAAGTAGCGCAGCGTGTCGTGCATCCACCCCATGTTCCACTTGAAGGCGAATCCGAGTCCGCCTTCCGCCACGGGCCGCGTGACGGCCGGCCACGCCGTCGACTCCTCGGCTACGGTGAAGCAGCCCGGATGCGTCTGGCGCACGGCCTCGTTCAGCGCGCGCACGAACTCCAGCGCCTCGACGTTCTCGCGGCCCCCCCAGCGGTTCGGGAGCCACTGGCCCGCAGGACGGCTGTAGTCGAGGTAGAGCATCGAGGCCACCGCGTCCACGCGCAGGCCGTCCACGTGGAACTCCTCCAGCCAGTAGAGCGCGTTCGCGACGAGGAAGTTGCGGACCTCGTTGCGCCCGTAGTCGAAGATCAGCGTTCCCCAGTCGGGGTGCTCGCCGCGCCGGGGATCCGGGTGCTCGTAGAGCGCCGTGCCGTCGAAGCGCCGCAGCGCGAAGTCGTCCTTGGGGAAATGCGCGGGCACCCAATCCAGGATCACGCCGATGCCCTCGGCGTGGCAGTGGTCGACCAGGAAGCGGAAGTCGTCGGGCGTGCCGTAGCGGGACGTGGGCGCGTAGAAGCCGGTGACCTGGTACCCCCACGAGCCCGCGAACGGGTGCTCGGCGACGGGCAGCAGCTCCATGTGGGTGAAGCCCAGCCGCTTGACGTGCTCCACCAGGCGGGGCGCGATCTCGCGGTACGTGAGGGGGCGGTTTCCCTCCTCTTGAATGCGTGCCCAGGAGCCGAGATGCACCTCGTACACCGCCATCGGCAGGCGCGTGACGTCGCGGCGCACGCGGTCGGCCATCCAGTCTCCGTCGCCCCACAGGTAGGACGACGACGTCACCCGTGAGGCGGTGCCGGGGGGCACTTCCATCGAGAAGCCGAGCGGATCCGACTTGAGGCGGAGCGCCCCCTCGCGGGTGCGGATCTCGAACTTGTAGAGCGCACCGGCGGCGAGGCCGGGGACGAAGAGCTCGAAGACGCCGGAGCCCGCCAGATTGCGCATCGGGAAGAGGCGGCCGTCCCAGCGGCAGAAGTCGCCCACCACGCTGACGCGCCGGGCGTTGGGCGCCCAAACGGCGAAGTGCACGCCCTGCACGCCGTCCACCACGCAGCGGTGGGCGCCGAGCGCGTCCCAGAGCCGTTGGTGCGTGCCCTGCCGGATCAGGTACAGGTCCAGCTCGCCGAGGACGGGTGCAAAGCGATAGGGATCGTCGCGCTCGATCGCCGCCGTACCGAAGCGGAAGCGCACGCGGTAGCGCGGGGAGGGGTCGCCGGCGGGGATTCCGGCCTCGAACAGCCCGCCCCCCACCGGCCGCATGGCCAGCGCCGCCGCCTCCGCCCCGGCGCCGCCCGCCGAGGTCTCCAGCACGAGCTCCGCGGCATCCGCGTCGGGATGGAAGACGCGCACCACGAGCTCCGCGGCCGCGCCGGTCGTCGCGGGGTGCGGCCCCAGGATGACGTGCGGATCGGCGTGGTCGCCCGCGAGCAGCGCCGCCACGGCGGCATCGAAGGGCGCCGAGGCTGTTGGCGCGGACCCGGATCCGAAGCGCGCGGGACCCGCGCTCCCAGTCACGCCACCGCCTCGTAGCGCAGCAGCACGAGCGAGTTGGGCGTCAGCCGGACGCGCCCCGCACGCACCGGGCGCAGCGTCGGGCGAGCGGTGTTGACGAGCTCGCGCCAGACGCCCGGCGTCGGCAACTCTGGCAGCCGGAACAGGCGCGCGCGGTTGTCCGCGCTCGCGACGAGAAAGAGCGTGTCGCCGCGAATGGGCTCGCCGCGCTCGTCGACCTCGTCGGTGGCCTGGCCGTCCACGAGCATGCCCAGCATGCGGCGCTGCGGATCGCTCCAGTCGAGAAGGGTCATCTCGTCGCCGTCCTCCCGGACCCAGGCCACGTCCTTGGCGCCGTCGCCGGTGGGGCCACCCGAGAAGAAGCTGCGGCGCCTTAGCACGGGGTTCCCGCGGCGGATCGCGAACACCCGCGCCGCGAACGCGAGCAGCTCCCGCTGACGCGTGTCCAGATCCCAGTCCACCCAGGCGATCTCGTCGTCCCGGCAGTAGGCGTTGTTGTTCCC
>JACCXV010000175.1 GCA_013696835.1 Gemmatimonadota bacterium
ATCGAGTTCAGGCTGCAGGGCTGCCATCTCTCGTTCGACGCCGAGGAGGACCGGCTGCTGCGCAAGCTCGACAAGAATCCGAACACGCGCGGCGCGATCGAGATCCTGCTGGACGGCACGCCTGACCGCGCCGCGGCACTGGGGGATCGCGGGGCGCGCGAGCGCGATGCCGCGTCCGCATTCTTCGGGCGCATCCGGGACGAGGCGCGCGGAGCGGCCGCTGGCGGGGCGTTGCTCGTGTTCCGCTGGGATCAGGAGGCGCTGGGCGAGGTGGGGCTCGCCGCGCTGGACGCGCTGGACGCCGCCGGGTCGGTGATCTTCTGCGGTCCCTGGGAGCCCGAGTACAGCGAGCGCTGCGAGGTGCTCCTGCCGGCCGCGCGGACCGGCGAGCGCGAGGGGACGTTCACGAACTACGCCGGACGCGTGCAGGCGATCCGCGAGGTGCTCCAGCCGTTCGGGATCGCGCGCGAGGGCTGGGCCATTCTCGATGCGATTGGCCGCGACCTGGGCCTGGAGATCTGCGGGCCTTCGGCGGCGGAGACGTTCGATCGGCTTGCGGAGCGCGTGGGCAGCTTCAGGGGCCTGCGCTTCGCCGAGCTGGGGTCGACAGGCGCCTGGCTCGGCGGGATCGACGCGAACGGCAAGGGTCCCGGGTACGAGCCCGCTGCGGGCGGACCGGCGGACTCGGGTCCGGTGGCGCCCGGCGCCGTCACGAAGGAAGCGCCCGGGGGGCCGAGCTCGCCGGTCACGTCGACGACCGGCGGCCGGGGAGCGCGCTGATGGACGGGACGGGACTCGCCATCTCGCTCGCGAAAGCGGGCTTCGTCGCCTTTCTGCTGCTCAACGCCGTCCCGCTCCTGGTGTGGCTCGAGCGGCGCGGTGCGGCGTTCATCCAGGACCGGATCGGCCCCAATCGCACGAGCATCGCGGGCTTCGCCCTGGCGGGGCTCGTCCAGCCGCTCGCGGACGTGGTCAAGTTCATGTTCAAGGAAGACTTCGTGCCGCCCTCTGCCAACCGCACCTTCTACCTGCTGGCGCCGATCATCACCCTGATCCCGGCGCTCATGACCTTCGCCGTCGTGCCCTTCGCGGACGTGGTGCGTATCGGCGAGCGCCTAGTGCAGATGCAGGTCGCCGACCTGAACGTGGGCATCCTGTACGTGTTCGCGATCGCCTCGCTCGGCGTCTACGGGGTCGTGCTCGCGGGGTGGGCCTCCAACAACAAGTACTCGTTCCTGGGCTCGGTGCGGGCGAGCGCGCAGATGATCTCGTACGAGCTTTCCATGGGGCTCTCGGTGCTCGGTCTCGTGATGGTGTTCGGGACGTTGCAGCTGGACGACATGGTGCGCGCGCAGGGAGCGCGGCTCTTCGGGGTGCTGCCGCTCTGGGGCATCGTGCTCCAGCCGCTCGGTTTCCTGCTGTTCGTGATCTCGGTCTTCGCCGAGACCAACCGCCTGCCGTTCGATCTCGCCGAGTCCGAGGCCGAGCTCGTGGTGGGCTATCACACCGAGTACAGCTCGATGAAGTTCGCCACGTTCTTCATGGCCGAGTACATCGCGATGACGACTGGGGCGGCGCTCATCGTCTCCCTGTTCCTCGGCGGCTGGCAGGTGCCCTTCGTCTCGAGCGAGACGCTGAACGGGTGGACGGCGGACCTGCTGGGGCCAGGGGCCGGCTCGTGGCTCGCGGCGCTGATCCAGTTCGGGTCCTTCTCGGCGAAGCTCGGCTTCTTTCTGTGGCTCTTCATCTGGGTGCGCTGGACTCTGCCGCGCTTCCGCTACGACCAGCTGATGCGCCTGGGCTGGAAGGTCATGCTGCCGCTGGCGCTGGCGAACCTGCTGGTGACGGCGGCCGTGCTGCTCGTCATCGACGGGGCGGCGGGCCGATGACGCCCGTCACCGTCAAGGGCGTGAACCCCGCGGACGTGAAGGACGTCGCGCGGGCGCAGACCGACGAGAATCGCCCCTGGTGGGTGCGCACGTACATCCCCGCGATCCTGGGAGGGATGGGCGTCACTATGCGGCACCTGATCGCCAACCTCCGCAACCGCCGCAACACGGCGACCATCGAGTACCCCGAGGTGAAGCGCGAGTACAGCCCGCGCTTCCGCGGACGCCACTACCTCAAGAAGCGGCCCAGCGGCGACCCGCGCTGCGTGGCCTGCTACATGTGCGCGACCGCCTGTCCCGCCGACTGCATCTTCATCGTGGCCGGGGAGCACCCCGATCCCGCCATCGAGAAGTACCCCGTCGAGTTCGTGATCGACGGCCTGCGTTGCATCTACTGCGGCTACTGCGTTGATGCCTGTCCCGAGGACGCGATCGCGATGACCCGCGATTACGAGATGGCGGGCTATCACCGCGAGGACTTCATCTGGGACAAGGACTACCTGCTCAACTGGCGCGACCGGGTCGAGCGGGAGGATGGCTACCAGCCCTACGAGGGAGAGATCGACAAGGAGCGCATGTCGCGCGGCCGGCTGTAGCCGTGGACGGCACGCAGGTCGCCTTCTATCTCCTCGCCGGGCTGGCCGTGGCCACGTCCGTGCTGGTCGTGACCGGCCGGAATCCCGTGGCGAGCCTGCTCTTCCTCGTGCTCTCGTTCTTCTGCCTGGCAGGCCTGTTCGTGACGCTCGAGGCGCACTTCCTCGCCGCGATCCAGATCCTGGTGTACGCGGGCGCGATCCTCGTCCTGTTCCTGTTCGTGATCATGCTGCTCAACCTGGGCCAGGGGGAGCCGGGTCTGGGGTTGCCCAGCGTGCCGGTGCTGGCGCTGTCGGCGCTGTCGGGCCTGGCCTTCGTGGCGCTGCTCGTCTTCACGGTGCGTGAGGCGGACATCGCGCCGATCACCCCGGCGAGGATCGAGGCCGTGGACCTGGCCGGACAGGCGACGGTCGGATCCACCGAGGCGATCGGGACGGCGCTCTTCCGCGATTTCCTGCTGCCGTTCGAGGTGACCTCGCTGCTCCTGCTCGTGGCGATGGTGGGCGCCGTCGTGCTAGCGAAGCGGGAGCGCTGATGGTTCCGCTGTCCCACTACCTGGCGCTCAGCGCCGTGCTGTTCACGATCGGCGTGCTGGGGGTGCTCACCCGGCGCAACGCCATCCTGGTCTTCCTGTCCATCGAGATCATGCTCAACGCCGTCAACCTGTCGCTGGTTGCGCTCACCCGCGCGACGGGCAACCTCGACGGCCAGGTGACGGTCTTCTTCGTGATCACGGTCGCTGCGGCCGAGGCGGCCGTCGGCCTCGCGATCGTGGTGGCCATGTTCCGCCGGCGCGAGACGGTGGACATCGGCCGCTTCGACGTCCTGCGGGGCTAGGCCGGCATGCTCCGTCTGGCGCCGCTCGTCCCGCTCCTGCCGCTCCTTGGCTTCCTGCTGAACGGTCTCTTTGGCCGGCGTCTCTCCCGCGGCAGCATCGCCGCCATCGGCGCGGGCTCGGTGGGGCTCGCGTTCGCCCTCACCATCGGCCTCTTCGCCGCCCTGCTGGCGCTCCCGGCGCACGACCGCTCGGTCGAGGTCGACCTCTTCACGTGGATGTCGGCGGGCGACTTTCGGCTGGACGCGGGGCTCCTGCTCGACCCGCTGTCTGTCACGATGGCCCTGGTGGTAACCGGCGTGGGGTTCCTCATCCACGTGTACTCCGCCGGGTACATGCGCGAGGACCCCGGGCTGTGGCGCTTCTTCGCGTACCTCAACCTGTTCACGTTCGCGATGCTGGTCCTGGTGCTCGCCGACAGCTACCCGCTGCTGTTCGTGGGCTGGGAGGGAGTGGGCCTGTGCTCGTACCTGCTTATCGGGTTCTGGTACACCGAGAAGATCAACGCCGATGCCGGGAAGAAGGCGTTCATCGTGAACCGGGTGGGGGACTTCGCGTTCCTGCTCGGGATGTTCCTGATCTTCCGCGAGCTCGGCACGCTCGAGTTCACGCCTGTCTTTGAGGCGGCACCACGGGCGCTCGAGGCAGGCGGTGCGGCTGCCTTCTGGATCGCGCTTCTCCTGTTCGTCGGCGCCACCGGCAAGTCCGCCCAGCTCCCGCTGCACATCTGGCTGCCGGACGCGATGCAGGGTCCGACTCCCGTATCCGCGCTCATCCACGCGGCCACGATGGTGACGGCCGGCGTGTACGTCGTCGTGCGCTCCCACGTCCTGTACCTGCTCGCCCCGGACGCGCTCCTGATCGTGGCGGTCGTGGGCGCCGCGACGGCGATCTTCGCCGCCAGCATCGGTCTGGTGCAGACGGACATCAAGCGCGTGCTGGCCTGGAGCACGATCAGCCAGCTCGGCTACATGTTCCTCGGCGTCGGCGTAGCGGCGTTCACGGCCGGCATCTTCCACCTGGTGACGCACGCCTTCTTCAAGGCCCTGCTGTTCCTGGGCGCCGGCAGCGTGATCCACGCCATGCACCACGAGCAGGACCTGCGCCGCATGGGGGGCCTCCGGTCGAAGCTGCCCGTGACATCGCTCACGATGCTGATCGGCGCGCTGGCGATCGCCGGCATCCCACCTCTGGCCGGCTTCTTCAGCAAGGACGAGATCCTGTGGTCGGCCTGGGCCGGAGGTCGGCAGGCGCTGTGGGCGATCGGATTCATCGCCGCCGGGCTGACCGCCTTTTACATGTTCCGACTGGTGTACCTGGCGTTCTACGGCACGCCGCGCGATGCCGAGGCGCATCATCACGCGCACGAGTCGCCACCCGTCATGACCCTCCCGCTCGTCGTGCTCGCCGTCCTCTCGGTGGTGGGCGGCTGGATCGGCATCCCGCACGCGCTCGGAGAGCCCCTCGGCCACGTCCCGAACCTGCTCGAGCACTGGCTCGAGCCCGTGTTCGAGGACGCGGAGGTCCTGCGCGCCGGTGCCGGCGAGGGGATGGCCGAGCGCATGGCCGAGGCCGGCGAGCTGGCCATGGAGTACGGGCTCATGGCGGCGTCGATCATGATCGCCCTGCTCGGCATCGGGCTCGCCACCCTCCTCTACCTGCGCGATCCCGGCCGCCGCGAGCGGCTGACGGCCGGGCTGGCGCCGCTGCGGCACGTGCTCGAGCGCAAGTACTACGTGGACGAGATCTATCACGCAGTGGTCGTGATGCCCTACCTCGCGCTCAGCGCATTCCTGTGGCGAGTCGTGGACGTGGTGCTGATCGACGGCTTCGTCGTGCGCGTGGTGGGCGGCGCGGTCACCTGGTACAGCCGGATCGTGTCACGGCTGCAGACGGGGCTGGTGCAGAACTACGCCACCGCCGTCTTCGTGGGCGCCGTCGTGATGCTCGGCTGGTTCCTGTTGCGATGATCTCTTCGTGATCCCCTCGTGAGTCCCTCGATGATTCCCTGGCTGAGTCTCGTGCTGTTCCTGCCGCTCGCTGGGGCGCTGCTCATCCTGCTGATGCCGTCGCGCGACGCGCTCGCGATCCGGCGGGTGGCGCTGGGCACGACGCTCCTCGACTTCGCCTGCTCGCTTCCGCTCTTCTTTCTCTGGCGTGATGGCGCGGGCACGGGCTTGGCGGCGCAGATGCAATTCATCGAGCGGCGCGCCTGGATCGAGCCCTTCGGGATCGCCTATCACGTGGGGATCGACGGGATCAGCCTGCTGCTCGTGCTGCTCTCCACGTTCCTGATGCCGATCGCCGTGCTCGCCTCGTGGACGTACATCCAGAAGCGCGTCAAGGAGTACCACGTCCTGCTGCTGCTTCTCGGCACCGGGATGCTGGGCGTCTTCGTCGCTTTGGACCTGTTCTTCTTCTACGTGTTCTGGGAGCTGATGCTGATCCCGATGTACTTCATCATCGGGATCTGGGGCGGGCGGGAGCGCATCTACGCCTCGGTCAAGTTCTTCCTGTACACCTTCGTCGGCAGCCTGCTGATGCTGGTGGCGATCCTCGCCTACTACTTCCACGTGCGGGCGCAGACGGGCGTCTACACGTACTCGCTCCTGGACTGGTACCAGGTTTCTCTGCCGCCCGACCTGCAGGCGCTCCTGTTCCTGGCGTTCTTCCTCGCGTTTTCGATCAAGGTCCCGATGTTCCCGTTCCACACCTGGCTGCCCGATGCGCACGTTCAGGCGCCTACCGCGGGCAGCGTCCTGCTGGCGGCCGTGCTGCTGAAGATGGGCACGTACGGCTTCCTGCGGTTCGCGATGCCCCTCTTCCCGGATGCCGTGCATCGCTTCCTGCCATGGCTGATCGGCCTCTCGATCGTGAGCATCCTCTACGGCGCGATGGTCGCGACGGTGCAGCCCAACGTGAAGAAGCTGGTCGCGTACTCGAGCGTGTCGCACCTCGGGTTCGTGACGCTCGGGCTCTTCGTGCTCAACGCGCAGGGGGTTTCGGGGAGCGTGCTCCAGATGGTCAACCACGGCTTGTCGACGGGGGCGCTCTTCCTGCTCGTCGGCATGCTCTACGACAGGCGGCACACCTACGAGATCGATGCCTTCGGGGGCCTGGCCAAGGTGATGCCGGTCTTCGGCGTGTTCCTGATGCTCGTGACGCTCTCGTCCATCGGCCTGCCGGGGCTGAACGGCTTCGTTGGGGAGTTC
>JACCXV010000183.1 GCA_013696835.1 Gemmatimonadota bacterium
ACGCCGTCAGGTCTGGCGGGAGACTCCCTGGCGATGGCGGAGCGGGCAGTCGAGCAGTGCACGGGCAGGACCGGCGTCGAGAAGGTCCCCTGCTACGAACAACTGCTCCTGCCGCTGGTGAAGGAAAGAGGCGTCGAGACGGTCATGGCGACACTCGGCCGCGTCGCCTCCCTGGACAGCGACGTGGCCCGTGACGGGCACGTGCTCGCGCACGGCATCGGCATCGCGGCCTACAGCTCGCAGGAGGACGTGGCCCGGACGTTCGCGCGCTGCTCGCCCGCCTTCCAGTCCGGCTGCTACCATGGGATCATCCAGGCCTACTTCGAGCACGCGCCCGCCTCGAGCGCGGAAGCCGTGAACGAGCTGTGCGCCCCCTACCGCGGGGCTGCCGGGAATCGCTGGCTCCTGTTCCAGTGCGTGCACGGCATGGGACACGGCCTCACGATGGTCCACGGCCACGTCCTTCCGGAGGCTCTGCGCGGCTGCGACCTGCTGTCGGACGGCTGGGATCGCGAGGCGTGCTACGGCGGCGCCTTCATGGAGAACATCGTGAACGCCACGGCCCCCCACCACGCGGGGGCGGGCCTCATGGCGCGTCAGGGCTCGACGGGCTCGAGCCATGCCGCCCACGCGCACGGTGTCAAGCAGGCCGACAGTGCGGTGGTCGCCGCGGCGGCCCCGCAGGCGCTGCGCTTCAAGGCCCTGGACCCGGCCGACCCGCACTATCCCTGCTCGATCCTGGAGGAGCGCTATCAGCTGGCCTGCTACGGCATGCAAACCTCGGCGATGCTGCACCTGAACGGTGGAGACATCGCGGCGGCCGCGGGAGCCTGCGACGGCGCACCCCCGCCGATGCGCGCGCCGTGCTATCAGAGCCTGGGGCGCGACATCAGCTCGTACACGCTGCAGGATCCCGACCAGTCGATCCGCCTGTGCTCGCTGGGCAGCGAGCGCTATCGGCCGTGGTGCTTCGTGGGCCTCGTGAAGAATTTCGTGGACCTCACGGCCACCACGGAGAGCGCCTTCGCGTTCTGCGCGAAGGTTCCCTCCGGCCCGAGTCGCATGAAGTGCCACGAGGCTCTGGGTGAGCAGATCGGCATCCTGAAGAGCGACCTCTCCGAGCGCTCGATCCTGTGCGATCGCTCCGAGCGTGGCTACGTCGAAGCGTGCCGCTTCGGAGCCCGGCTGATCCAGGAACGCCCCGCAGGGCTTCCCCTTCCCGCCAACGGAGCCGGGCGATGAGCACCACCGTCTGGCTGGTCATCGCCGCGGTCCTGTTCGCGGGCTGGCTTTACGTGAGCCACCGGCGCAGGGCGCAGGAGCGCAAATACCGTGACGTGTGAGCGGCACCTTGTTGACGCCCGAGCCCACCTCTCCTATGTTGGCCCGCTTCCGAAGGTTCCCCCGACCGGAGCGTCGCCGTGCCCAACGTGAAATCCGCCATCAAGCGCGTGCGCACGAGCGCGGAGCGCCGTATTCGCAACCGACACGACAGGGCGCGCCTGCGCAGCACCGTCAAGCGTGCGCGAGAGGAAGCCGGCGGAGGGAGCGCGGGCGAGGTCCTCGAACGGGCCATGTCGCTCCTCGACAAGGCCGCGCGCAAGGGCCTGATCCACCGCAACAAGGCCGCCCGCGACAAGTCCCGCCTCATGCGTCTCGCCCGGCAGGCAGGGTCCAGCCCGGCCTAGCTTACCGTTCGGCGAAGAGTCGGTCGGCGAAGACCCCACACCACCCCTCCAGATCCATGGCCATCCTGCCCAGCGCCACCCTGATCGAGTGGCTCGCGGGCTGCCCTGCTACGGCGCCCGCCGCGTCAGCGGAGCGATGCCGCCCGCTCCCCGCCGGCGGGGGCCGGCTCGAAGGGACTCTCGAGGAAGTAGTGCTCGCAGGCCTGCACCACCGCCTTGTGGTACAGCGTGTCCGTCCCGCCGTGGTAGCGATACGTGTCGCTGATGTGGTCCACGAGATCGCGCGGATGGCAGAAGCGCGGGACGAAGCCGCGCTTGCCGTAGTACTCGCCGTAGATGAACTCCACCGCGGCTGCCCGGTACTCCATGCCACGCGCCTCGCAGGTGCGGCGGAAGAGGACCTCGAATTGCTCCCGCGTCGGATTCTCAACCGGGATCTTGTAGCGGATGCGGCGCAGGAACGCCTCGTCCACGAGCTCCCACGGGTTCAGGTTCGTGGAGAAGATGATCAGCGAGTCGAACGGGATCGCGAACTTCTTTCCCGTGTGCAGCGTGAGGTAGTCCTCCCTCTTCTCGAGCGGAACGATCCAGCGGTTCAACAGATCGTGCGGCTTCACCAGCTGGCGGCCGAAGTCGTCGACGAGGAACACTCCGCCGTTGGCCTTCACCTGGAAGGGAGCCTCGTAGAAGCGGGAGATCGGGTTGAACTGCAGGTCGAGCATGGGCAGCGTCAGCTCGCCTCCCGTGAGGACGACCGGACGTCTCGTCGGCACCCAGCGGGGATCGAAGGGGTCGTCGCCCGCGCGCCACGGCTCGTCCGCCCGCTCGAAGGCCACGGTGGTGTGCGAGTTGGGGTCGTAGACGCGGATGACCTGTCCGTCCACCTCGATCGCGTGGGGGACGAAGATGGCGCCCTGCATGGAGGCGGCGATGGCCTCCGCGATCACTGTCTTGCCGTTGCCGGCTGGCCCGTAGAGGAAGATCGAGCGCCCTGAGAGCACGGCGGGTCCCAGCGCCTCCAGCAGGCGGTCGGACACGACGAGGTGGCCGAGGCCGCGGCGCAGGAACTCCGGGTCCTGCTCGAGGTCGAGCACCGACTGCTTCCGAACCCAGCGCGTGTAGTCGGCGAGGCTGACCGGGGCCGGGCCCACGTACTGGCTGCGCTCCAGGTGCTCGCGGGTCCGGGCCCGCCCCGCCTCCGTCATCAGGTAGCGGAAATTCGTCTTCCCCACGCCGTCCACGCCCTTCACCTCGACGAACTTCTCGGTGCGCAGGAACCCGAACACCTCCTCGAGGACCGAGTACGAGAGCTTCACGGTGCGCGAGACGTCCTGCGCCGTGCACTCGCCGGCGAAGTAGATCGTCTTCATCACCAGCTCCAGCACGAGCTCCCGACGCAGCCCCGCCTCCTCCATACTCATGGGCGGGACCGGCACCTCTGCGGGCCGCTTGACGTGCGCGGCGGGACGAGCCTTCACGCCCGGCGCCTGGGTGGCTGGGGGCATCGAGATC
>JACCXV010000191.1 GCA_013696835.1 Gemmatimonadota bacterium
TCGTAGAACTGCTCGGTGTAGAACGTTCCCGGCTCCGCCGGGAGCGGGGTGAAGGTGAGCAGGTCCACGTCGGCCTCCAGGGCGGAGGTAGCCACGCGCTCGAGCAGCTGAGGAACCTGTTCGGAGGTCGGGATCAGCTCCTCGAACGCCTCGAGCCTTCTCGCGTAGCTCACGCTCTCCTGCTCGAGCACGGCGATGCGGTTGCCCCGCGCGGAGAGCTTGGCCGTGCGGTTGTACGACTCCAGCCGCTCGACCTGGACCTGCTTGTCCGCCAGCGTGAGCTGCTTGGGCGTGTAGACGTACTGATAGAACGCATAGCTGAGGCCCGAGATCAGGATCAGCGACAGGAAGACCTTCTGTGTCTGCGGGTCCTTCAGGTTCAAGGGGCTATCCGCCGTCCGTGGGGAGAACGCCGAAGTCCGAGAGGAAGAAGGTGCCGATGTTGATCACCCTCCCCGCGCCGAGCCCGATGCCACAGCTGAAGCGGAAGAAGTCGCCGTCGTGGAAGAACAGCACGCACGCATCGCCGAAGAACAGCGGCGGAGCCGCATCCAGCGGGGTGCTGGGACCGCCCGCGGGTTCCTGCTCGCTGTCGATGCCGGGGAACACCGCAGCGCGAATGAAGCCGTTCTCGTCGCTCGAGAACGTCTGGTCCGGACCCTGGTAGGGACGCTCCGAGTCGGGATCCGGCTCCACGAACATGATCACGCCCTCGATCGGCGTGCGGTCGTCCCGCGAGGCGAAGACCTGCGCCTCCAGGAAGGCCTTGTTCGAGGTGTTCTGAACCTCGTCGGGATCCTCCAGGAAATCACAGCCCGCGATCAGGAGCGGAGCGAGCAGAAGCGCTGGAAGGGAGCGAGCGAACGGCATGGAAGGGGCCTCCGGCCTAGCTCGTGGGAGGTTGGGTGTAGGCAGCGGTGAGCGCGAACGTCGTCACGTCGACGCCGTCCACGACGGAGCGGTTGGAGCCGACGAGGCTCACGTGCTCGAGGAACGGGGAGTTCTCCAGGCTGGTCATGAAGCGCGTGAGCGTCAGGTTCGAGAACGTCACGCCGGTGATCTCGATCTGAGTGCCTTGGGCCCCCGCGGACCCGGGCGCCACCTCGGGCGCCGCCTGGTCCTGGGGCGGCGCAGGCGCTGTGCCTGGAGCGGCCGCGTCCATCGCGAGGTCATCCTTCTGCACGACGGATGTGAGCCAGGTGTACTCCGGCAGCGAGTCCGACAACTCCTCCATGATGTGCGCCCAGCGGAAGCGACCCTGATCCACGCTCTGGATGGCCTGGATCCGAGCTGCTATCGCGGACTGGCTCGATTCGATGTCGCGAATGCGCGTGATCGCCCGCGAATAGCGGGTAGAGTCCTGCAAAGCCGCATCGATGCGCTCGTCGAGCTCCGACATCCGCCGGTTCTGGCTGAAGTAGACGAAGACCGCTCCGGAGAGGAGGAGGAGGAAGACGACGCCCCCGACGAGCGGGAGCGGCACGTTCGGCCGGGTGCCGAGGCTCGGCAGCGAGGGCCGGGGCGCGAAGCCTTTCTTCTTCTGTTCGGGCTGGGAGAGAAGGTTGATCCGGACCATGCGGTGCCTCGCCGAGGGTCACCCTCCCGGCTCATCCTCCTTGGGCATTTGCGATTTCCCCCCTCTTCCGCGATCCCCGGCGGGACATGGCCCCGATCGTGGCTGGGAATGGCGCCTTTCGGACACCGGTGCAAATACCATGCTCGATTTTCGGTCAGTCAGTCCAACCGGAAGGATCACGCCGTCGCCCCAGGCGCGTGGGGTGCTCTGCATCGCCAGGAGAGCGATGCTGCGACCTCAACTCTGAAGCGCGAGGCCCACCGCCAGCGTGAGCAGCGGGCTCAGGTCGCGCTTCGTCTCGTCCGTGAAGAGGCTGGGCTCGTACGCGACGCGCCGGAACGGGTCGAGCGTGTCCACGGGGACTGAGAGCGCCTGCCCGAGCTGCTCCGCCAGGCCGGGAGTGGCCGCGCAGCCGCCGCTGAGGTAAACCAGGCGCAGATCCGCCTGGGACGATGCTCCGGTGCCGGCGGTGGTGAGAAAGGCCCGCGCCCGGTCCACGCCGGCGACTATCTCCTGCGTGACCCCGGCCAGCTGCGCCTTGACCATTTCCTGACCTACGTGCGGCGGGGGCTGCCCCTGCAGCGCGGCGGCCGCCTCCGCGTGGGAGAGGCCGAGGCTCTTCTGCAGCGCCTCGTGGTAGCGATTCGAGCCGACGGGGAGGTCGCGCGTGAGGATCGGGTCACGCTCCTGCACGAGGTTCACGTTCGTCACCTCGTGTCCCACGTTGACGAGAGCGTACACCGCCCCCGGCTCGGGCGTGTAGTTGGCCTCGAACGCCCGCTGCACGGCGAACGCATCGACGTCGATGCGAACGGGTTCCAGCCCGGCGTCCTGCAGCAGGGCCGTGCGCGCGTCCACCAGGTCCTTCTTCGCCGCTACGAGCAGCACGCTCATCTCCAGGCCGTCGCCCGCCGGGTCGAGGATCTGGAAGTCGAGGTTCACGTTCTCCATGTCGAACGGCACGTGCTGCTCGGCTTCCCAGCGGATGACCTCGCGCGCCTCCTGCTCTTTCATGCGGTCCATCGAGATCTTCTTGACGATCACGTCGCGACCCGAGACCGACGTGCTCACCCGCTTGTCCTTGAGATCCAGCCCCTGGTAGAGGGCACGCACCGTGTTCACCACCAGCTGGTGGTCCATCACCTCGCCGTCCACGATGGCTCCGGGAAGGAGCGGGCTGACGCCCATGCGCACCACGCGTGGGGTCTCGCCGGCCGCGTCGACCTCGACGACCTTGACGACTCCGCTTCCCACGTCCACGGCCACGGACTTCCTGGAGCGCTTAAATATCACGGTCTGCCCTGTTTGGAAGATGAACCTGACAAGTTACTTGAGGGGCGAGGTTACCGGCGGCCTCCCGGCAAGTCAAGGAGGACGTCCGGTTTCCGGTCAGCCGGCTCGAAAGACTCCCTAGAGGACACGGTGCTCCCAGGATAGACGGATGCCGTAGGCACTGGCCTGCTCGGCCGCGTCGTTCACCGCCTCGCAGCTCCACTTGAGGGAACCGCTGCCGTTGGCGGGGATGTTGACCTGGTCCGTCGTGAGTGAGATCAGCCCCCCCAGCATGGCGAAGTTGCCGTTCAGACGGACGAGCTCGTCGGTGATGATGATGCCGTTGAAGTTGCCGTTGGCGTTGATGCGCAGGGTCAGCGGCTGGTTGGCGGCATCGTTGCTGTAGCCCGGCTCGCACGTCGACGGGAAGTTCGTGCAGTCGTACTTCTTCACGTCGTAGCGCGGGTTGTGAATGATGAGGATCCCCGACCCTGAGATCTGGCTCGGGATCGACCCCGACGTCACGTAGTTGATGCCGCTCAGGTTGCGGAAGTCGGTGACCGCGGAGGCGTCCTTGCGGTAGGCGTCGAGGTCTCCGGGCTCGACGCCCAGGACCTCCTCCGGGGTGAACTTGAAGGTGTTCAGAGAGTCCTCGGCGTCGTAGTTCTCGCCGGTGCCATGGTCGAAGGAGGTGTGGCCCACCGACATCATGCTTCCCGCCAGGTCCAGGGCACCCTCCACGGGGATCTTCACCCCCGGCTTCCAGTAGTTGCAGTCCCCCTTCGCGGCCGTCTTCGAAGCAGCCGTGGCGCCGTAGGCGGGGGTCAGCGAGCTCGACGAGACAAGGACCCCGTTCCGCGTGTAGAGCCTGCCGTCCACGCTGAACGAGCCGTTCAGGACCGCATCGGACGGAGAGTTCAGCGAGAGGGGGCTCTCCAGATGGGGGTTCAGGCGGTCCCGGGCCACCTCGGTGCGCACCTCGGCCTGGCTGCGCCCGTCTGTGGCGACGGCGACCAGCAGCTTGACAGGCTTCCCCTGGTCGCCGGCCGCCCCGCTCGCCTGCGCGTCGGCGTAGCCGAAGCTGCGATCGTATCTCACCACGTCCACCTGGTCGCCATCCCCGTTGAAGTCCCGGCCGCCCGCGCCCGCATGCTCGCGCTTGCTGTAGGCCATCACGGTGTAGGTGAACGTGCCGAGCGTATCGGAGAGGATCTGCACGCTGTCCGGGTCCTGCCCCGCGCGGGCGCGGCGCGTCAGCTCCGCCACTCCGTGGTCCACGGCGGCCTCGGCCGCGGCGACGGCGCGATTGCCCGTGCCGTAGCTCGTGCTCACCTGCTGATCGGTGTTGGAGAGGAACACGGCCGCGCTGGCCACGAGCCCGAGGCCGATGAGCAGCAGCAACGCCAGCGGCAGCGCCATTCCGGCGCGGGATCGAGGTGCCGGACGAC
This sequence comes from Gemmatimonadota bacterium, assembly GCA_013696835.1. GTDB lineage: Bacteria > Gemmatimonadota > Gemmatimonadetes > JACCXV01 > JACCXV01 > JACCXV01. Next base: position 4,297 of record JACCXV010000191.1, read on the forward strand.
CCTCCGCCCCCGAGCGGGACGATTGGAGTGAAGTTTTCACAGGACGCGATGTTCCCAGGAGAGCCGGACGCTGTAGCC
>JACCXV010000193.1 GCA_013696835.1 Gemmatimonadota bacterium
CAGCCGCACAGCGCTGCCACCGCGAACGCCAGCGCCAGGCGGTTGCGGGCGCGGCTGCCGCGGGCGCAGCCGCGAGGCCGCAGCCGCGAGGGAGGACCTGACGTCAGCTGAGAAAGCTCTGCAGCGCGCGGGCGCGGCTCACATGGCGCAGTCGGGACAGGGCCTTCTCCTTGATCTGTCGCACGCGCTCGCGGGTGATGCCGAGCACGGAGCCGATCTCCTCGAGCGTCATCGCCTCCTGGTTGTCGAGCCCGTAATAGAGCTTGAGGATCTTGGCCTCGCGCGGCTTGAGGGTGTCGAGCGATTCCTGGATCGCCTCCCCCAGGGCGCGCTCGAAAGCGCTGTCGTCGGGGCTGGGGTTGTACTCGTCCGGCAGGTAGTCGAGGAGCTTGTTGTCCTCGCCGGGCGTGAGCGGGGCGTCCAGCGACAGGTGCGACTGCGAGATGGACATGGTCTTGCGCACCTCCTCCAGGGAGATGTCCATCCCGTCGGCGATCTCCTCCACCGTCGGCTCGCGGCCGAGCTCCTGCAGCAGCGAATTGGACTTCTTGCCGATGCGGTGCAGCGTGCCCGCCCGGTTCAGGGGGACGCGCACGATCCTGGACTGCTCGGCGAGCGCCTGCAGGATCGCCTGACGGATCCACCACACGGCGTAGGAGATGAACTTGATGCCCTTCGTCTCGTCGAACTTGTGGGCCGCGCGGATGAGGCCGAGGTTCCCCTCGTTGATCAGGTCGGCGAGCGAGACGCCCTGGTTCTGGTACTTCTTCGCGACGGAGACGACGAAGCGCAGGTTGGATCGGCACAGCTTCTCCAGCGCGGCCTGATCGCCCTTCTTGATACGCTTTGCGAGCTCCACCTCGTCCTCGCGGGTGATCAGCGGATACTGGCTGATCTCCTTGAGGTACTGGTCGAGGGAGCCCTCGTCGAAGTGCGACTTCTTGGCCTTGTTGAGCTCGAGCGACGCGCGACTGCGCGGAGGACGCGGCGTGCGCTTGGTCGCGATCGCGGCCGCCGCCGGCGTCAGCGTGATGCCGGTCGTGCGGGGGGAGGGTCCGCCGGGAGTGGACGCGGCGCCGGACGGCGGGCCCTTGTGGTTCCCCGTCTTGGCGGCCCCGCCCGCGCGTGACGCGACAGCCTGGCTCTTCGTCGCCGCGACAGCCGGAGTCTTCGTCCCCTTCGCCTCCGGCGCACGAACCTTGACGGCGGCGTTCGGCGTCGCCGACCTGGCGCTCTTGCGCGGGGTCGTTGCCGCCCTGGGGACCTCGGCACCCTTCCGCTCGCCGGCCTTCTCCTGCCCGTTGCCGCGCTCCGGCGAGGGCTTCGCCGAAGCTCTCTTCTCCGCCCGTGGCCCGTTCGTCCTGCTCTTCGATGCCCGTTCGGTCACTTGATCACGCTTCCTATTCTCTTGTAGCGGATGTCCTCGAACTCGGGGATCAGCTCGTCCGACCGCTTCGAGAAGTAGACGACCAGCGGCTTGCCCTTGATCAGGTCGGCGTCGACGAAGCCCCAGTACCTGCTGTCCGCCGAGTTGTCGCGGTTGTCGCCGAGCACGAAGTACTTCCCGGGAGGCACCACGATGGGCCCCCATGTGTCGCGCGTCGCGCGGTAGGCCGAGGGATCGTACCCGGCGGAGAGATAGTTGCGCTGCCAGTCGAAATGCGGGTCGTAGTCGGGGTCCAGCGCACCGGGCAACTGCCTCGCATACGGCTCCGACAGCGGCTCGCCGTTCACGTACATCCGCTTCTGCACCATCTGCACCGTGTCTCCGGGCGCCCCGATCACCCGTTTCACATAGTCGGGATCCGTGTCGTACTCGTCGTACGGGTCAGGGTACTCGAAGACGACCACGTCCTGTCTGCGGACGTGCTCGAACGCCGGAAGCCGGTAGGGCGTTCCGGGGATCTGAGCGCCGTACACGGCCTTGTTCACGAGCAGGAAGTCCCCGATCAGCAGCGTCTCCTCCATCGACCCCGTCGGGATCTTGAAGGCCTGGATCAGGAAGGTCCGGATGACCAGGAACAGGAGAAACGCGAAGCCCACGGACTTCGCCCATTCCCACAGGCTTTGGGCGAACGCCGACGCCCCGCCGCCGGCGGGGCGCACGTCCTCCGGATCGGGCAACGCAGGCGCGGGCCGGTGCTGCTCCGGCGTCGCGTCGGTCTCGGGAGCGCTCATGGGTGGGGACTCGTGGGATGCTTCCTCTCCCCGGTACCCTCCACGCGGATGACCGTTCCGGACGTCGCCCGGACCCCCCGGCACCTCACTCGTGGGTGTCGATCTGGGCCTTCTGCAGCCGGCCGCTGTAGTCCACGTACACGGTCTTCTCCTCGGAGAAGAAGGTGTACGGCGCCCATCCGCCTTCCCGGTGGCCGTTGCCGGTGTTCTTCACGCCGCCGAACGGCAGGTGCGCCTCGGCCCCGATGGTCGGGCTGTTGACGTACGTGATCCCCGCCTCGATCCGCTCCATCGCCTCGAATGCCCTCGCCACGTCGCGCGTGTAGACCGAGGACGAGAGCCCATACTGGGTGTCGTTCAGGACCTGGACCCCTTCCTCGAAGTCACGCACCCGGATGACGGAGAGTACGGGGCCGAAGATCTCCTCCTGCTCGACGCGCATGCCGGGTCGCACGCCCGCCAGGATCGTGGGCGGGTAGAACCATCCGCCGGCGAGATCCGGAGCATCGGGCAGCTCCCCCCCGAGCCGCAGCTCCGCCCCCTCCTCCCGCCCGACGGCGACGTAGCCGTGGATGGAGTGCCGCTGCTTCTCGTTGATGATCGGACCTACCTGGCTGCGGGGGTCCAGCCCGTCGCCCAACCGCAGGGCGGCGGCCCGCCGCTCCAGCTCGGCGAGGAACCCGTCGTGGATGCCGTCCTGCAGCAGCAGGCGGCTCGTGGCCGTGCAGCGCTGCCCCGTGGTCCCGAAGGCGCCCCACAGTACGCCCTCGAGGGCGAGCTCCAGATCGGCATCGTCCAGCACGAGCTGGCCGTTCTTCCCACCCAGCTCCAGCGACACGCCCTTGAGCTGCCGCCCGGCCCGCGCGCCGATCTCGCGCCCGACGCCGGTGGAGCCCGTGAAGGAGATGACGTCGATCCCCGGACTCTCGACGAGCGGCTGCCCGGCCTCCTCGCCGTATCCGAACACCAGGTTCACGGCCTCGGGGTGCACGCCGGCCTCCAGCAGGATCTCGCAGAACACCGCGGCGGTCTCCGGCGTCTCCTCCGCCGGCTTCCAGACGACGGCGTTCCCGCAGAGCAGCGCCGGGTAGATCTTCCAGGACGGCACCGCCAGCGGGAAGTTCCACGGCGTTACGATGGCCGCCACCCCTACCGGCCGGCGGAACGCCATCGCCCACTTGCGGGGCAGTTCCGAGGGCACGGTGTTGCTGAAGAGTCGCCGCCCCTCCGTGGCCGCGTAGTAGGCCGTGTCGATGGCCTCCTGAACGTCCCCCCGGGTCTCCGCCAGCACCTTTCCCATCTCCCGCGTCATGCGCTCGGCGATCTCGTCCTTGCGCGCGGTTAGCAGATCGCCCGAGCGGCGCAGGATCTCACCCCGCTTTGGTGCAGGCACATTGCGCCAGGACTCGAACCCCCGGCGTGCGCTTGCCACGGCGAGCTCCACGTCCGCCGCCGTCGAACGCGGGAAGACACCCAGCACCTCGTCCCAGCGCGCGGGATTGCGGTTCTCGAACGTCGGCCCATCGGCCACATCCACCCAACGGCCGCCGATGAGGTTTCGGAAGGCAGGGACCCCGGCCCGCGAAGGGCCGTTGTCGCGGACCTGGCCTTCCGCGCCGGGGCGGCTCTGCGAATCGATGCCGCGGGTGTCGGAGTCGCCGGAGTGCGCCACGGCCGGGCCTTGGAGGGAAGTCGTCATGGTCGGCTCGCGGCCCCTTCAGCCGGGTCGAATCGCGCGTGCAGGCACATCTACGGGGGATCGGGGCTCGAACGATCGCCGCTTGGACGCAGGGAACCTGTAAGATAAAGGGCGAAGGGCTTATACGTCAAGATCGGGTCGTGCGTTCCCGGGCCGCGCCCCAGACCTCCAGCCCGCTGTCCTCAGCCGGTCCGTCGCGCTCCACGGCGCTCTTCGCGGACCCGACGGCGCTCGCCGGCACGCTCGTGCCGAGCCCGCTCCTCATCCGTCTCGAGGAGCAGCTGGGGCACCCGCGCGGGCCGGCCCTCGTCGATCGCGACCATCGTGATGTAGCACGAGTTCGTATGCCGGACCTCGCGCGTGACCAGGTCCTCGGCCTCGACCCGCACGCCGATCTCCATCGACGTGCGTCCCACGTAATTCACCCGCGCATGGAGCGTGACGATGTCACCCACCTCGATGGGGGAGCGGAAGTCCACCTCGTCGAACGAAGCCGTCACCGTAGGCCGCCCCGCGTGGCGTGAGGCTACCACGTAGGCGATCTGATCCGCGAGCATGAGGATGTATCCTCCGTGCACCGTGCCGTGCAGGTTCACCCACTGCGGCACCATCAGCTGCGTCATGGTGGCTTCCGAGTAGGAGACCGGGTGCGCGCTGGCCCCGCCCGCCGTGGTGCGGGGCGCGGCGCGGGCCGCGTCGCCAGGTCCCCCAGGTCGCGCGGCTGCGGCCTTGCGGGGGCGTCTCACGAGGCGCGGTCCTCCCTTCGCAGCCCGTACTTCTCGATCTTCTTGTAGAGGTTCGAGCGCGGCATGTCCAGCTTGCGCGCGGTCTCGCTCACGTTCCAGTCGTTCTCCTCGAGCTTGCGCAGGATGAACGTGCGCTCGGCGGCCTCCTTGTATTCCTGGAACGTGCTCCCCGACGGCGTCCCCGCTCCGCCCGACGCGCCACGCGCCGGCTCGATCTCGAGCACCTCCGCGAGGGTGATCGTCTGGCCCTCGCTGAGGATCGCCAGCCGCTCGACTGCGTTCTTGAGCTCGCGCACGTTACCCGGCCACGCCCTGCGCTCGAGGAGCGCGAGCCCTTCGGGGCTCAGCGACTTCACCGGCTGGTTGTTTTCCTGTGCGTAGAGCGCGAGGAAGTGGGCGGCCAGCAGCGGGATGTCCTCGACGCGGTCGCGAAGCGAGGGCACATGCAGCGGCACGACGTTGAGCCGGTAGTACAGATCCTCCCGGAAGGCGCCCGCGCCGATCTCCTCCTCCAGGTTCTTGTTCGTGGCGGCGAGCACCCGTACGTCCACGGTGATGAGATCGTTCCCGCCCACCCGCTCGATCACGCCTTCCTGCAGCGCGCGGAGCACCTTGGCCTGCGCCGACGCGCTCATGTCGCCGATCTCGTCCAGGAACAGCGTGCCGCCGTGCGCCAGCTCGAACTTTCCCTTCCGCTGGGCGTGCGCGCCGGTGAAGGAGCCCCGCTCGTGGCCGAAGAGCTCGGACTCGATGAGCTCCTGCGGGATGGCGGCGCAGTTCACCTCTACGAACGGACCTCGCCGGCGCTCGCTCATGCGGTGGATCGCGCGCGCGAGCACCTCCTTGCCCGTGCCGCTCTCCCCCGTCAGCAGGACGGAGGCCCGGGTCGGGGCGACCTTACCGACTCGCTCCAGAACCTCCTTCAGGGCGGCGCTGCTCCCCACGATGGATTCCGAGCGGGAACGGCTCTTGAGCTGCCGGTTCTCGTGGACGAGCCGTCTGGCGCGGAGAGCGTTGCCGACCGTGGTCAGCACGCGGTCGCGGTCCGGCGGCTTCTCGAGGAAGTCGTAGGCGCCGCGCTTCACCGCGTCCACGGCCGACGCCACGTTGGCATGGCCGGAGACCATCACGACCATCGCGTCGGGGTCGAGCACGCGCAGGCGCGCGAGCGCTTCCATGCCGTCCATGCGCGGCATCTTGACGTCGAGCAGCACGACGTCGGGGGGATCTTCGAGAAAGCGCGCGAGCGCCTCGTCGGCGTTCGCCGCGGTGCGGACCCGAAATCCCTCGTACTCGAGGAGCTGCTTCAGGGTCTCCCGAATCCCCGCCTCGTCGTCCACGACCAGGACGGATCCTTCGTGCGCGGCGGCGTGCATCTCTGCCATCTGCCTCGTCATGCGCGGTGGAGGAAAATCAAACGTCCGGCGCGGCGGCGCCCTAAAATGAGGACGCCGCGTGAAATACGGGAGTCCGGATCGGCGCGGGCGGTGTCAGACGGCACGCCCGCGGCGGGTCAGCTCGTAGAGCGCTACGCTGCCAGAGACGCCCGCGTTGAGAGACTCCACGCCACCGGCCATCGGAAGGGCAAGCCGCTCGGCGGCCGCCTCGAGGAGCCTCGCGTCGAGTCCCGCGCCCTCGTTCCCCACCGCGAGCGCGAAGGGGCCGCGCGGTATCCAGCCGGATTCGAAGAGCGACTCCCCTGCCGGGTCGAGAGCCACCAGCGGCAGCGCGCGCTCCACCATCCAGGCCACGGCGGCATCGAGGGACACCCCCGTCGCCAGCCGGACGTGGAACAGGCTCCCGGCGCTCGAGCGCACGACTTTGGGATTGAACAGATCCACCGTGCCGGCCAGCGCGATCGCGAGATCTCCGCCCGTGGCGCGCAGCGTTCGGAGCAGCGTCCCCGCGTTGCCTGGGTCCTGCACGCGGTCGAGCAGCAGGACCGGTCCCCGCGGCGGCCGGTCCGGCAGGAGCGCGGGCGACGCTTCCACGACCGCGAGTACCCCCTGCTCCTGGCCCACCGTCGAGAGCGTGCGAAAGACACGCTCGTCCGCGACGCTCACGTGCACGTGCCGCAGCCTCCCCTCGGAGGTCCATCTCTCGATGTCCCCGGAAGCGGACGGAGTGCCGACGATGTCGGTCACGCGCATGGCGCCCGCGAGCGCCTCCTCGATCACGCGGACCCCCTCCGCCAGGAAGTGCCCGCGGCTCTCGCGCACCGCTCTGCTGGCCAGGCCGCGCAGGTAGGTCTCCTTGCGCTTGGAGAGGACGGAACTTTCGGGCATGCTTCTTCCTATGTATTGGCTGTGAGCTGTATGGCTGTCAGCGGCGCCACGGCCGGGCCGCCCGAGCGAAAAGCCTCGGAAGCCTGAACCGCGGCCGCGTCGGCGGTGCAAGCCCCGCCTGCAGCGCCCCGCCGGACACGGGAGATACGAACATGCGCACACCGCAGTCGCCCCGCATACGCCAGTCGCCCCGCATACGCCAGTCGCTGCGCCGTGGCCGCCCGTTCACACCGGTTCTCCTTGCGCTCCTGCTGGCGGCGTGCGCCAGCGCCGGTCCCAACAAGGGCCAGCTCAACGTCGTGTCGCTGCAGGAGGAGTGGCAGCTGGGCGCCCAGCTGAACCGCGACGTCTCGCGCAAGCTGAGGATCGTCGACGATCCCGTCGCCAACGAGTACGTCAACCGGGTGGGCCGCCAGCTCGCCGCCCAGACCTACTACCGCCAAATGCCCTGGAACTTCCACATCGTGCGGGATCCCGCGATCAACGCGTTCGCCATCCCCGGCGGGCACATCTACATCCACACGGGCCTCGTCAAGGCGACCGACAGCGCCGCGGAGCTGGCGAGCGTCCTCGCTCACGAGCTGTCGCACGGCGTGGCGCGCCACGGTACGGAGAACCTCACCAAGCAGTACGGCTTCGGCGTCGTGGCCGGGCTCGTGCTCGGCAACAACCCGGCGGTCTACCAGCAGCTCCTCGCCCAGATCGTCGGAGGCGGACTCTTCGCGAAGTACAGCCGCGACGCGGAGCGTGAGGCGGACCGCCTCGGCATGGAGACCATGTACGCCGCCGGCTACGATCCCACCGGCATGGTGACCATGTTCCAGGA
>JACCXV010000250.1 GCA_013696835.1 Gemmatimonadota bacterium
GGTCTACCCGCTGGTCGACCTCGCCGTCTGCCGCGCCGGCGCCATGACGCTCTCCGAGCTCACCTGCTGGGGCATCCCCGCGATCCTCGTGCCCTATCCCTTCGCCGCCGGCGGGCACCAGGAGCGCAACGCCCGGGCGCTGGTCGACGACCAGGCCGCCGTCTGGATCCCCGAGCACGACCTCACCGCGGCTGCCCTGGGCGAGAAGATCGCGCTGCTGATGGAGGCCGGTCCGATCCGCGAGGACATCGCCGAACGCGCACGGCGGCGCGGGCGACGCGACGCGACCCGCGACATCGCCGACCACATCGTCGAGCTGGCGCGCTCGCGCAGGGCAGGAAGCCGCTCGGAGCGGGCTCAACCGGCGCAGGCGGCACCGTGAGGTTTCGCGCCCACGAGCGGTTCCACCTGATGGGGATCGGCGGCGCCGGCATGAGCGCGCTGGCCGAGCTCCTGCTGGCCGAGGGCTACGAGGTGTCCGGCTGCGACGCGGCGCCGGGCGAGTTCGCCGCGGGTCTCGAGGCGCGTGGGGTGCGCATCGCCCGCGGTCACGCGGCGGAGCATGTCGCCGGCACGCATACCCTGGTCGTCTCGTCCGCGATCCCGCGCGACCACCGGGAGGTGGAGGCGGCGCGGGCGGCCGACGTTCCCGTGGTGCGTCGGGCCGAGCTGCTGGCCGAGGTCGCGCGCGGGCGTCTGCAGGTGGCCATTGCCGGGACGCACGGGAAGAGCACCACCACCACGCTCACCGGCTGCGCGCTGACAGCTGCAGGGTTCGACCCCACGGTGGTCGTGGGCGGCGCCGTGCGCGGCTCGGGAGGAAACGTCCGCTGGGGGCGCGGCGAGCCGTTCGTCGTGGAAGCCGACGAGTTCGACCGCTCCTTTCTCACGCTCGCGCCGGTGTACGCGCTCGTGACCAGCGTCGATGCCGACCACATGGACACCTACGGCAGCATGCGCGCCCTGGGCGCGGCATTCGTCCAGTTCCTGGATCGCGTGCCGTTCCACGGCCGTGCGTTCTGGTGTGCCGATCACGCGGGGCTTCGACGGCTGGTGCGGCGCTCGCGCGCCCCGCTGACCTCCTATGGCCTCTCCCCGCGGGCCTGCGTGAGGGGTTCCCGCATCCGCCAGCGCGGGCTGGTGACCGAGTTCCGGCTCTCGCGCGGCGGTGAGGGGATCGGGTCGATCACGCTCGGACTGCCAGGCCGCCTGAACGTGCAGAATGCCGTCGGCGCCGCCGCGCTCGCGCTGGAGCTCGGCGCCGGGTTCGAGGCGATCCGCACCGGCCTCGCCGAGTGCGCGGGGGTGACCCGCCGCTTCGAGGTGAAGCCCTGCGGCTCCGACGTCATTGTGGTGGACGACTACGCGCACCATCCCGCGGAGATCCGGGCCACGCTGCGCGCGGCGCGCGAGGGATGGAGCCGGCGCCTGATCGCGCTCTTCCAGCCGCATCTCTTCACGCGCACGCGTGACCTGGCGACGGAGCTGGGCGCCGCCCTCACCGCGGCGGACGTCGTCCTCGTGACCGACGTGTACCCATCGCGCGAGGCGCCGCTGCCCGGCGTCACGGGCGAGCTCGTGGCCGCCGCCGCACGCGGAGCCGGCCATGCCGACGTGACGTACGTCCAGAACCTCTCCGAGCTGGCGACCCGGACGCTGGAGCGCGTCCGGACGGGGGACCTCGTGGTGGCGATGGGCGCGGGGGACATCGGGAACGTGGCTGGAGAGATAGCGGCGGCGCTCGCGGCGAACGCCGGCGACGACGGCCCCGACGAGGCTCGCGCGCAGACTGGCGCCAGCATCCACCACGACGGGGACGCTCCGGCTGTCGCACTCGGCAGCCGGCGCACGGAGGGGGTGGCGTGCTGAAGTCGGACGTCGACCTGGCACCCTACACGTACATCCGGATCGGCGGACGCGCCGAGGCGTTCTGGGAGGTGCGGAGCCGCACCGATCTGGAGTCGGCCCTGGAGTGGCGCCGCCAGCGCGGGGTGGCTGAGTGGTTCGTCCTCGGTGGGGGAGCGAACCTGCTGGTCAATGACGAGCGCTCGTATGCGCTGGTGATCAAGCTCGATCGCGCGTTCGGTGCGATACGGGAAGAGCCGGACCGGATCGTGGTCGAGGCCGGCGTCTACCTCTCGCGGCTCGTGCGCGACGGCGTCGCGGCCGGGTGGGGCGGCATCGAGCAGCTCGCGGGTATCCCGGGCACGATCGGCGGGGCGGTCGTGATGAACGCCGGCATCCCGGCATTCGAGACGTTCGATCTGGTGCTCGAGGTGCGCGCTCTCGATGCCGAGGGGCGGGAGGTGTGCTTCCGCACCGAGGAGCTGCGGCCCGGCTACCGCAATGGCAACATCCCGCCCGATGTCGTCGTGAGCGAGGTGATCCTGGCCCGGCGGGCCGGCGATCGCGCAGCCATGGCGACCGCGGCGCGCCGTCTGAAGGACGAGCGCCGCGAGAAGCAGCCGCTCCAGCACCCCTCGTTCGGCTCGACGTTCCGCAACCCCGATCCACCGGCTGCACACGGCGTGCCCGAGGGTCACGGTTCGCCCGCCGGTCAGGCGACGCCCGCCGGGCGAGAAAGGCCCAGGGTTGGAGAGCAAGGGGCAGCGGGAGCATGGGCGGCCGGCACGCTCATCGAGCGGGCGGGGCTGAAGGGCGCCCGCCGGGGCGATGCGCAGCTGTCCGAGAAGCACGCCAACTTCGTGGTGAACCTGGGCCGCGCGTCCGCCCGCGACGTGCTGGAGCTCATGATCCTGGCGCGCCGCGAGGTGGGGCGCCGGTTCGGCGTCTGGCTCGAGCCGGAGGTGCGAATGGTCGGGTTCCGGCCCGCCGACCTGGAGCCGCTGCTGGAGCGTGCGGCGTGATGGGGGCGCGCCGCGGTCAAGCCGCGGCCCCGCCGCGCCGTGCGCGAAAGGTCGCTCCCAACCGGCGTCTGTCCGCGAACCTGCCCCGCCGGCGACGCGCGCGCATCTGGCTGGCCGCCAGCGTCCCGCTCGGCGCCGCGCTGGTGTTCGCCGGGCTGTGGGGAACGTTCGAGGGGGATCTGTTCCTGGTGCGAGAGATCACCTTTCGAGGTCTCGTGCACGCCCACCCGCAGGTGCTCGTGGCGGAGTCGGGCCTGGCGCGCCCCCGCTCCCTCTTCGACGACCTCTCGACCCCGCGCGCAGCCCTGCTGCGCGATCCACTCGTGCGAGACGTGCGCCTGCGACGACGGTTTCCGAGCCGGTTGATCGTGGAGGTCGACGAGCGGCGGCCGGTTGCCTACTGGTCGGACGAGGTCCTCCTTCCGGTGGATGCCGAGGGGCGCGTGCTGCCGCTCCATCCGGCGCATTACGGCTGGGACCTGCCCATCCTGATGGCTCCCGCACACGCGGACGGGGCGGCAGGCGGGGCGGAGCGCGCGAGGCCGAGCGTGGTGGAAGGCGGCCGCCTGGTGGACGGTAGCGCGCGCGCGCTGCTGCGCCTGGTGATCGGCATCCGCGACCGAGTGCCGGAGATCGCGCGCCGCGTCTCGGTCGCCGAGCTGACGGGCGGCGGCAGAGTCGTGTTCCACCTGATGGGCGACGAAGGCGAGGTCCGCCTGCGGCTGGAGACGCCGCTCGAAAAGGTGGCCCTGCTGTCCGACATCATCCGGGACCTGGAGCTCAAGCGCAAAGGGTTCGAAAGCGTGGACCTCTCCTTTTCGGACCAGATCGTCGTGCGCCCGGTCGATCTGCCTTCGACGGGGGCCGGTGAGGCCGAAGCCGCGGAGACCGCGGACGCAGCCGTAGCCGGTGGCGCAGCTGTGGCTGGTGACGCAGCCGTGGCCGGCGGCGCAATCGCTCGGCCCGACGGCGGCGCTGCTGGCGGCGATACCGAGGCCTCGACCGTACCACCCGGTACGGCGCCGTGGCGCGCCACGTCCACGTCGCTGCCCGCCTTTCCCGACGAGGAGACCTGATGGCGTCACGCGAGAACATCGTCGTGGGCCTCGACATCGGGACCACGAAGGTCTGCGCCATCATCGCCGAGGCCGACGAGGGCGGCGTCAAGGTGGTGGGAGTCGGATTGACGCGGGCCGAGGGGCTGCGGCGTGGCGTGGTGGTCAACCTCGACAAGACCGTCGAGTCCATCCGGCGTGCCGTCGAGGAGGCCGAGCTCATGGCCGGCGTGGAGGTGCGCTCCGTCTATGCAGGCATTGCCGGCGACCACATCCGCTCGGTGAACAGCCATGGCGTGATAGCCGTGCCTCGAGGCGGCGTCGAGATCACCCGCTCGGACGTCGCACGCGCCATCGACGCCGCGAAGGCCGTCGCGATCCCCATGGATCGCGAGGTAGTGCACATCCTGCCGCAGGACTTCACGGTGGACGACCAGCACGGGATCAAGGATCCCACCGGCATGGCCGGCGTCCGCCTCGAGGTGGACGTGCACATCGTCACCGGGGCCGTCTCGTCGGCGCAGAACATCGTCAAGGCGATCCAGCGTGCGGGCTATCAGGTGACCGACCTCGTGCTCGAGCCGCTCGCCTCCGCCTACAGCGCCCTCACGGAGGACGAGCGCGAGCTGGGCGTCGTGATCGTCGACATGGGTGGCGGGACGACGGACATCGCGCTCTTCCACGAGGGGGCCGTGCGCCAGACCAGCGTGATCGGGCTCGGCGGCAACAACGTCACCAACGACATCGCGATCGGGCTGCGCACGCCGGCACGCGACGCGGAGCGGATCAAGGAGCGCTTCGGCGCGGCGCTGGCGCACGTCGTATCGGGGGACGAGGAGATCCGCGTACCGGGCGTCGCTTCGCAGCATGAGCGTCGCGTGTCGCGCCAGCTGCTGGCGTCGATCATCCAGCCGCGAATGGAGGAGATGCTTCAGCTGGTGGTGCGCGAGATCCGCAAGACGGACTGGGGGGACAAGATCCCCGCGGGAATGGTCCTGACCGGCGGCGCCTCGAGCCTCGAGGGGACGGCCATGCTCGCCGAGGAGGTGCTCGACATGCCCGTGCGGATCGGGTACCCGATGGGGGTGACGGGCCTCACGGATTCGATCCAGGATCCGAAGTACGCGACGGCCGTCGGGCTCGTGCTCTACGGCGTCGAGCGCGAGCACGAGGAGGCCCGCTTCAGCGGCCGCAACGACGACTCCGTCTGGCAGAAGGTGCTGGAACGGATGCGCGGGCTGCTGGGAGACCTCTTCGACGGGAAGAGATGAGCACCGGGGAGATTCGGGATGTCATCGGCCGCCCTGAAACGCATTCGAAACGTACAAGATATTGTGGTGAGGCCGGGAACCAGATACACTGACTGGTGCCCACGATGAGACAGCCGCGATCGACACCCACTCGGCGACGCGCCTCGACCGGAAAAGCTGACAAGCGCCCTGCCTCCCCTGCGAGGGAAGGCGGAGGCGGGACCACCACAGGGGTGCCCTCGGGAGGGACGCCCACAACAGCCCAACAGGCGGGAGGAAGGCACATGATCTTCGAGTTCGACGAAGCCGAGCGGCGGCCGCAATTCGCACGCATCCGGGTCGTCGGCGTGGGGGGTGGCGGAGGGAACGCGGTGAACCGGATGATCCAGGAGAAGCTGGACGGGGTGGAGTTCATCTCGATCAACACCGACGCCCAGGCGCTGCTCAAGGCGGAGTCGCACCGCCGGCTGCAGATCGGCAAGCAGATCACCCGCGGCCTCGGCGCCGGCGCGCGTCCGGAGGTCGGCCGTGAGGCGATGCTCGAAGACCGCGATGAGGTGATCGCCGCCCTCGAGGGATCAGACATGGTGTTCATCACCGCCGGGCTCGGTGGCGGGACGGGAACGGGCGCCGCTCCAGTGCTCGCGGAGATCGCCAAGGAGATGGGGGCGCTGACGGTCGGGATCGTGACGAAGCCCTTCGCCTTCGAGGGCCGCAAGCGGATGCAGCAGGCGGAAGAGGGGCTGCGCGACCTCAAGAAGCGCGTGGACACCCTGATCGTCGTGCCCAACCAGCGCCTGCTGTCGGTCGTCGGGCAGGGCACGTCGCTGCAGGATGCCTTCCGCGTCGCCGACTCGGTCCTGCTGCACGCCACGCAGGGCATCTCGGACCTGATCACGGTGACCGGGCTGGTGAACGTCGACTTCGCGGACGTGAAGACGATCATGACGGAGATGGGCGACGCGCTGATGGGGACCGGCTACGGCAGCGGCGAGCACCGCGCTATCGAGGCCGCCCAGGAGGCGATCTCCAGCCCGTTGCTCGACGAGGTGTCGATCTCCGGCGCGCGCGGCGTGCTGATCAACATCACGGGCGGGCGGAATTTGTCGCTGCACGAGGTGAGCGACGTGTCGTCGGTGATTCACGAGGCCGCGGGGGAGGAGGCCAACATCATCTTCGGCGCCGTCATCGACAGCGAGATGGCGGACGAGTTGCGGGTGACGGTGATCGCGACGGGGATCAACAGCGCCGAGGAGCGTCACGAGCCGCGGCACGACCGTTCCAACATCGTCGAGCTCACGCCTCGCCGCGAAGAGGAGTTCGCCGTAGCCGCGGCTCCGCCGAGGCGGGAGGCGAGCCATCACCTGTTGTTCCAGAGCGAGGTGGTGGACGAGGGGACGCGGGCGGATCTCGAGATCCCGACGTTCATCAGGCGGCAGATGGACTGAGGCGCGGTGGGCCGAGGCTCGCTCCCCGGAGCCGAAAGGAGAGTCGTCGTCTCCGGGGAGCGACCTCAGCTCGCCGCAGATAACTTCCAGATCGCGCAGTGCCGCGGGTGACAGCGCGGCATCGTACGTCGGTAGGAGCGCGCCTCATCCCGAGGAGGAGTACTTCGGGATGAGTTTTCTTGCGCGGTGCCTCCCCTCATCTATATTGCCCGCGTCCAAGAGGGGGCCTGTGCCCCCGCCTCCGCGGAGACACTTCTTGCCTAGCACGCCCGCCCCGACGCGGGTCCGCCATCTACTGGCCGATCCCGGATTCCGGTTGGTGGTGACGCTCGCCGTCCTCAGCTTCGCGGCGCACGAGCTTGTCCCCGCCCCCTCGCATTCGCCCGATCCAGGAGTCGTCCGAACCGTCTCTCCACCGCCCGCGGCCCGCGCGCTGCCCGCGGCCGTCTACGCGCCACCCGTGCTCCACGACTCGCTCGGCGCGGGCGAGACCCTGTCGGAGCTCTGGGAGCGAAACGGCCGGCCGGCGGCGGAGATGGCCCGCGCGGTGGAGGCCGTGAACGCCCTGTTCGACGTGCGGCGATTGCGGTCCGGAACGCCGATCGCCTTCTACCTCGATCGTTCGGGCGCCGCCTCCGGCGCGCCGACGTCCTCCGCGACAGGGTACGGGAAGCTTGTGGCGGCTCCGCTGGACTCGGTCACGGTCCGGCTGGACGCCGACCGTACCATCGCGCTGCAGGCAGCGCCCGACGGCGCATTTCGCGGGCTGCTGCGCGAGATCCCCGTGCGTGAGGTGCTGCGCACCCATACCGGCTGCGTCGAGGGCTCGCTGTACGCCGCGCTCGAGAGCAGCGAGGGGGACTTCTCGCTGCTGGCGCTCGAGCTCGACCGCATCTATGGCGGGAAGATCGACTTCTACAGCGATCTCCAGCCGGGCGACTGCGTGGCGCTTCACTTCCAGACCTTCGTGCGCCCCGACGGCAGCTTCCGGTTGGGACGCATCGAGGCGGCTGAGCTCGTGAACCGGGGCGAGCGCCATCCCGCCATCTGGTTCGAGGCCCCGGACGGATCGTCTGATTACTACGACGCCGACGGGAACTCGCTTCGGAGACAGTTCCTCAAGTCGCCGCTGAAGTTCTCGCGCATCTCCTCCGGGTTCACGCTGCGCCGCTACCATCCGATCCTGAAGCGCTACCGGGCCCACCCGGGGATCGATTATGCCGCCCCCGCCGGCACGCCCGTGCAGGCCGCAGGGAACGGCGTGGTCAAGACCGCGGGATGGAAGGGAGGCTACGGCAGGACGGTCCAGCTGAGGCACGGCGAGGTCTACGAGACCGCTTACGCCCACCTGTCGCGCATCGCGCCCGGCCTTCGCCCGGGCGTCCGCGTCTCCCAGGGGGAGGTGATAGGCTACGTCGGATCCACCGGGCTCTCCACGGGCGCTCACCTCGACTACCGCTTCTCCAAGAACGGCAAGTTCGTGAACCCCATGGACGAGAGCCTTCCCACCGGCGACCCGATCGCGCCGCAGTACGTCACGCTCTTTGTCGAGCGCAAGGATCGAGCACTGGCTCTTCTCGAAGAGCCCGGCGTCATCCTCGTCGACCGATCCTCGGACGACGCGGCCCACAAGACCGACGTGATGGCGATCCGGTCGCCCGCAGCGAGGCAGGACGAAGCCGATCAGGACGCCGCAAGCTTCGGGGACGATTAGGCTCCCCACGTCGCGGCCTCTCCGGCGGCGACTTCTTCCCTCCACGATCCCCTCGCTCGGTCGACGATCGGCCCTCACGCATCGCGCAGGGCTGAGGCCCGCTGGGCAGCGGGACCTCCTGACGCGATCCGTTGTAGAACGATTGGCCCCCTTGCAGATTGACACGCCGCGAACCGTGCCGCCGCAGTCCATCCGACACCCTGCCACCTCCGGACCTGCTTCCATGATCGAGGCTCCTCAGGCCGCATCGAAGGGCGTCCTCGCATCGATGAGCCTGTTCACCTCTGCGCTGGTCCTCGCCTGCGCGCTCGGCCTGGCCTGCAGCGGGGGCGGTGGCCCGTCGGGACCGAACGATCGGACACCTCCCGGGGCCCCGCGTGTGGAGCTGCTCCGCGCCGACCTTCCCAATGGAGGTCGTTCCACGGTCATCGGCCTTCCCGGTGCGGTGGAGGGCCGCGCGATAGTCGTCCTGGAGAACGTCAGCGGTACGGCCCGCACGGGCTCGGCCATGACGGCGGAGACGCGCGCGGGCGTGGACGGCGCCTTCGCGACCCAGATCGAAGCGGTGCTCGGTGACGAGCTGTCGATCCTCGCGCGCGACGACGCCGGAAATCGAGGCGCGGCCGTGCGCGTGAAGGCCGGCCCCGACACGGGGACGTTCCGGCTGGTTGACGCGTCCGGCTCGGGTCAGACCGGCGTGTCAGGTCGCCCGCTCACGGAGCCGTTCTCGGTGCGGGTGCGCGGTGGCGTCCCCCCGAGCCCGCTGGGTGGCGTGGACGTGATCTTCGACGTCGTCCAGGGGTCTGGTGTCCTCACCACGAGCCGCGCGCCGAGCGACGCCGACGGGATCGCCCGCTCGACCCTCACGCTGCCGGCGGTGCAGGGTGCCGTCCGCGTGCGGGCGCGGATCGAGGCGGCCGCGGGACAGGAGGCGTTCTTCGATGCCATGGCCACGGGAGCGCCCGAGCTCACCGGCGTCACCCCGGGGGAGGGCGATCGCGGCTCCACCGTGACGATCACGGGCCGCAACTTCAGCCCCATCCCGGCGCACAACATCGTGGAGTTCAACGAGGTCGAGGCCGAGGTGCTGGCCTCGGGTCTCGACCGACTGTCTGTGGCCGTGCCCGCGTTCGGCTCCAACGGACCGGTGACCGTGACCCTCACCGGCGTGCGCAGCAACGGACTGCCGTTCGTGGTGAAGGGGCCGCCGCCGGTCCTGCAGAGCGTGGGCACCGCGACGACGAATCAGCTCGCTCCGGGGCCGGGTGGTTTGACCACCGAGGTCCGGCTGGGATTCCTGACCGGGAACGAGCAGTACGTCCTCGCCGTCCAGTCGCTGGCGCAGGGCTCCGGTTCCACGTTCCGCCACTCGCTGGCCGCCGACGAGGCCGCGCTCGTCCCCGTCGGGGAGAGCGCCGCGCAGGCCCAGGCAGTCCCGGCCGCCGGTCAGGCCCGCCTGGACGGGCTGCTCCGACTGCGGGAGGCGGAGATCGCGCGGGACATGAAGGGCAAGCCCCGCGACGCCGGGATCCGGCTCGCCGGCGGGGAGCCCCAGGTCGGCGATACGCGCGTCTTCCAAGTGATCAACACGCTCAGCCCGAGCGCCTCGATCACGGACACGCGCAACTTCGACGAGGTGCATGCGGTGCTGCGCTACAAGGGCGTGCACACGCTCGTCTACCTCGATGCGCGCGTCGGGGCCCCGAACATCTCGGACGCCGAGATCCGGGAGGTGGGGGACCGCTTCGACACCCGTTCCTACCAGACCGACCGCGGCGCGTTCGGCAACGAGTCGGACATCGACGACGACGGTCGGGTGACGATCCTGCTCACCGCCACGGTCAACGAGCTCAATCGAGGGGCGCAGCCGCAGGACGGCATCGTGATCGGCTTCTTCTTCGGTCTGGACCTGCTGCCGGCCTTCTCGCCCGAGACCTCGAACGCTGGCGAGATCTTCTACGGGTTCGTGCCCGACCCGTCCGGCCAGTTCGGCGTGCCCATCCCGCGCGAGTTCGCGCTGCCCACGCTGAACGAGGTGTTCGCCCACGAGTTGCAGCACATGATCAGCTTCAACGAGCACGTGCTGGTGCGCGATGGCCAGAGCGAGGACCTGTGGCTGAACGAGGGCCTCTCGCACATCGCCGAGGACCTGAACGGCTTCGAGGAGGGGAACGACATCCGGACGGCGCTCTACCTGAGCTCTCCCGGCAGCGCCGGCCTCGCCTTGAGCGCAGGCGGCAACGGTCTCGCCGAGCGCGGCGCCTCGTTCGTGTTCCTCCGGCACCTGGGCGACCAGGTGGGGGAGGACGTCTTCCGCGAGCTCGTGCAGACGAACGCCACCGGCACCGGCAACGTGGAGCTCGCGACCGGCCGCGCGTTTCGCGACCTGTTCGCCGACTGGTTTGCGGCACTCTACCTGGACGACGCCGGCGCAGCGGATGCGCGGTTCCAGATCCCGTCCCTCACCCTGCGGCGCACGTACGAAGAGGTGCGTTCGCTCAACCCCTCTCTCGGGCTGGGCCCCTTCCTGGCACTCCAGAGCCTGCGCGTGCCCGGAGCGAACCCCAGCAACACGACGGTGGGCACCTCCGGCGCGTTCTACGAGATCGGGACCGACCGTGGCACGGCCGAGCGCAAGGTCCGCATCTCCTCGCCCTTCAGCAGCCAGAGCCAGGTCACGGTCATCCGGGCGCGCTAGGGTGCGGGACGCGCGCCGCGCCGTCCTGTCCCTGATCCTGCTGCTCTCCGGAGCCCCGGGTGCAGGGAGCGTGGGGGCGGGTGCGAGCGCCAATGCTCAGCAGCAGGACGGTGCGGACCCGCTCGCGCTCGTCGAGCAGGGCGAGAGCCGACTCGAGGCTGGCGACGCGGCAGGCGCGCTCGCCGCCTTCGAGCGCGCGGCGGGTGAGATCGGCAAGCTCCTCCTGTACGAGAAGGCGGATCCCGACGACTGGGGAGATGCCGACCGGCGGATCGCAGCCGGACTGGCACGAGCCTACCTGCTCGTCGGTGAGACCTACCTCGCGCGCAACGAGGCGCTGCGCGCCCTCAACGTGCAACCCGAGGACGCGGGCCTGCAGGCGCTGCTCGGCGAGAGCTACTACCGCGAGGGTCGCTTCGCGCAGGCGGACTCGGCGTTCAGCCGCGCGGTGCGCATCGATCCCGCCCTGGGTGCCGCACACCACGGGCGGGGCCTGCTCGACCTCTCCTCCAACCGACTCGCATCCGCGCGCGAGCGCTTCGCCCACGCCTACCGGCTGGACCACGACCCGCGCAGCCTGTGGTCCCTGGCCCGCATCGCGTTCGTGTCACGCGATTACGGCGAGGCCGCGAAGCGGCTGCGCGAATACCTCGACGAGTCGCGTGGCCTCCCCCAGGAG
>JACCXV010000254.1 GCA_013696835.1 Gemmatimonadota bacterium
CGTCGGATGCGCAGCCGCGCCGCCTCGCCTGGCCCCCCGGGCGGGGCGCCCTCATGGCCGCTCTTGCGCTGTTCGTGCCGCTCGGTTTGCTGCTCTTCGATCCGCGGCTGTTCACGGGTGGCGACAACGTGGTCTACTACCTGCTTGGCCGGGCGCTGGCGGAGGGGCAGGGGTACGTCACGATCTTCGAGCCTGGGAACCCACCCCACGCGCTCTATCCGCCAGGCTATCCGCTGCTGCTGGTTCCCGTCTTCTGGCTGTTCGGGGGAAGCCTGATGGCGGCCAAGGCGATCTCCTTCGGCTCCGCGCTGGTGGCGCTCGTGCTCGCCTCCCGCTGGTTGCGGGAGCGGCTCGCGCCCGAACCGGCCAGCGCGGCCGTCCATACGGGGGCGCTCCTTCTCACCGCCACGAACGCGACGTTCCTGGCCTACTCGCACTGGACGCTGACCGAGATGCCGTACCTCGCGGCAAGTCTCGGCGCGCTCCTGCTGGCGGAGCGCGACGGCACGCAGCTGCTGGCGGAGCGGGATGGCGTGCGCTGGGGCGGTGGCGTGGTGGCGGCGCTATTGGCGGCGGCGGGCTTTCTGATGCGTTCGGCCGCGCTGCCCCTTTGCGTCGCGGTTTCGTGGGCCGTCTGGCGCAACCGC
The DNA here is from genome assembly GCA_013696835.1 of Gemmatimonadota bacterium. Taxonomy (GTDB): domain Bacteria; phylum Gemmatimonadota; class Gemmatimonadetes; order JACCXV01; family JACCXV01; genus JACCXV01. The sequence continues at coordinate 648 of JACCXV010000254.1, forward strand.
GGCCGCGGGCCCGGTCTCGCGGCGGCAGCCATCACGCTGGCCGCCGTCCTCGGCTGGGCCGTGAGGAACGCCCTCGTGGCGCCGGAGGCCCCGGGCTACCTTGATCAGCTGGCGATGGTGGATCCCTACGATCCCTCCCGCGGGACCCTCGGCGTCGCGACCCTCATCGAGCGTGTGGCAGGCAATGCCACGGCGTACGGGCTGCTGGAGACCCCGCGCTCCGTCTGGCCGTTCCTGCCTCCGTTCGGGGGGTCGCCTTCGTTCGTGGCCGTGCTGCTGGGGCTCACCCTCGCGCCGCTGCTGCTGTACGGGGCCTGGGGACAGGTCGCCGCACGGGGTCTGCGGGCAGGCGAGGTGTATGCAGTGCTCTATCTGGGACTGCTGCTCGTGTGGCCCTGGCACGGCGACCGTTTCCTGCTGCCGCTGCTGCCGCTGGGCGCATCGTACGTCGCGCGTGGAGCGCTGCAGGCGATCGGCGCCCTCCGGTCTGCTGCGGCACCGGCCGGACCCGCACCACGCGCCGCCCTCGCCTTCGCCATCTGCGCGCTCGCCATCCTCCCCAACGTGGCGCACGCGTTGCGGCTCGCACCCGGACAGGTGCACGTCACCGCCAGCCATCTGCGAGGGAACCACTTCGCCGGGTACGACCGCTTCTCTCGCAGCTACTTCGGCGCTGCCGAGTGGCTGCGAGAGAACTCGCCTCCCGACGCGCTCGTGCTCTCGCGCAAGCCGCAGTTCACGTATCTCTTCTCGGGTCGCAAGAGCGTCATCTATCCCTACGCGGCGCCCGAGCGGATCGAGGCCGACGTTGTGGCGCGCGGCGTGGACTACGTCATCTTCGACCGGCTCGGGGGCTCCTCCTTCGTGTACCTCCGCCCCTATTTCCTGCGGTACATGGAGCGCTACGAGTTGGTGTACACGTTCGGCGAACCCCCCACGGCGGTGTTCCGGAGGCGGGCACCCGCCGATCCGCAGCCGTCCGGGAGGGGTCCGCGATGAGGGTCCTGCAGATCGTGACCGCCTACCCGCGCGACGAGCGCGACGTGATCACCCCCTGGCTGGCGAGCACGCTGGCGGGGCTGCGCGCCGAGGGAATCGAGCCGGAGGTGCTCGCGCCCTCCTACCGGGGCAGCGGCGAATCGAGCGTGGGCGGGATCCGCGTGCACCGCTTCCGTTACGCGCTGCCCGCGCGTCTGGAGCGACTGACCCACGAGGAGACCACGCCGGACCGTCTGGGTCGCAACCCGGCCTGGGCTCTGCTGGTCCCGGGCTACGTCGCGGCCGGCTGTTTCGCGGCCGCGGCTCTCCAGCGGCGCAGGTCGTATTCGGTCGTGCACGTGCACTGGCCAGTTCCGCACGGCGTGATGGGCCTCGCGGCCCGAGCCGCGGGCAAGGCGGGACTCGTGAGCACGTTCTACGGTGCCGAGCTGCGCTGGACCGAGAGCCGCTTCGCGCCCGCAAGCGCCTTCCTGAGGTGGTACTGCCGCCGCGGAGCCCTGGTGGCGATCTCTTCCGCCACCGCCTCCGCGCTGCGCCGGTACACACGGCGGCCCGTGCACGTAGTTCCCTATCCGTCGCCGTTCCCGGTTGATCCGGCACCGCTCCCGCCCGCGGAGGGTGCTCGGAGACCGGGTCCGGGCTCGGTGCTCTTCGTGGGGCGGCTGGTGGCGCGCAAGGGGGTTGCCGCCCTGCTGCGGGCCGCTGCGCGGGAGGGCGCGACGTATCGGGTGGTGATCGTGGGGACCGGGCCGGAGGCGCCTGCGCTGCGACGGCTGGCGCGGGATCTCGGGATCACCGGGCGGGTCGAGCTCACCGGGCCGGTCGGCGCGGGTGAGCTCTCCCGTCGCTACCGCGAGGCGGACGTGTTCGCGCTGCCGGCGACGATGGACGCACGCGGCGACACCGAGGGGCTGGGCGTGGTCCTGCTGGAAGCGCTCTCCCACGGAGTACCGGTGGTCGCCACGCGGCGAGGCGGGATCCCGGACATCGTCACCGACGGCGAGACCGGGCTGCTCGTGGAGGACGGGGACCTTCCCGCGCTCGACCGCGCGATCCGTCGGCTGCTCGACGATCGCGAGCTGGCGCGACGTCTGGCCACCGCGGGAGCCGAGCGCGTGGCCCGTGACTTCAGCGTTCGGCGGGTGGCGGCGCGCCTGGCGGAGATCTACCGCGCGGCCACGGGGGTCTCCCTGCCCACTCCGGCTGGGGCCGAAGCCCGGGAACGCCACGCCGCCGTCGCCGCGCGGGGCGCGTGACGATCGTGGTGGACTCGCTGCAGGGGCGCAAGGAGAGCGAAGCGTGGGAAGCCGACTATTTCCGCACGCGGCGAAACCGCGTCTTGCGGCGCCGCCGCATGCGCGCGTTCGGATTCCAGCCGTCTGAGAGGATCGCCGAGCTCGGCTGCGGCGATGGGCTGAATCTCGAGATCCTGCGCGCCGAGGGCTGCGGCCGCCTTCTGGGCCTCGACATCTCTCTCCAGCTCCTGGCCCACGTTCCCGCGACCGCCGTGGCCGCAGCCGACATGTACCGGCTGCCGCTGCGTGACGCGTCCCTCGACGCCGTGCTGGTGGACAGCGTGCTGCACCACCTGCAGCCCCTCTTCCCGGCGCTGGAGGAGCTGGCGCGGGTGCTTCGCCCCGGAGGCCGCGCATGCATCCTGGAACCCCGTCCCACCTTCCTGAGGCGGGGATTCGAGTGGGCCATGGACCACGTGCCCTTCCCGCCGCCGCTGCAGGCGCGTCAGCGCACGTACCTCGAAGAGCGGGAGGTGGACCAGGCGTGGAACCGGTACTTCCCGCGCCTCGAGGGGGATCTCGACGCCGCTGGCCTCGAAGTAGTCCACGCCCGCGGGCTGCCGGTGGGGGTCGCCCTCCAGTGC
>JACCXV010000263.1 GCA_013696835.1 Gemmatimonadota bacterium
GGACATGCTGTCGGCCATCGACGAGCGCACGCTGCTCGTGCCGACCTCGCACGTGCTCTTCAAGAGCGCATTCGTGCAGGATGCGGCCGCGATCGTGGCCCGCGCGGAAGAGGTGGGCGCGACGGTCGTGCTCGACCTGTACCAGTCGGCGGGCACGCTGCCAGTGGACGTAAGCGCGCTGGGGGTGCCGTTCGCCGTCGGCGGCTCGATCAAATGGCTCTGCGGTGGTCCCGGTGCGGGCTACCTCTACGTCCGTCCCGACCTGATCCCCCGGCTGCGGCCGCGCCTCACAGGATGGATCGCGCACCGCCGGCCCTTCGCCTTCGAACCGGAGCTCGAACCGCGGGAGGACGCATTCCGCTTCGGCAACGGCACGCCGTCGATCCCGAGCCTGTACATCGCGCGCGTGGGCTACGGGATCCTGCGGGAGGTCGGGATCGACGCCGTGCGCGCGAAGTCGATGCGCCAGACGGCGCGCATGATCGCCCTGGCGGAGGAGCGGGGTCTCACGGTGCGCGCACCGCGCGACGCCGAGCATCGCGGAGGTACCGTGGCGGTGGACGCCCCCGGGGCGGAGGGGCTCGCGCGCGAGCTGAACCGGCGGGACGTCGTGGTGGACTGGCGCCCGGACGCCGGTGTGCGCTTCTCGCCCCACTTCTACACATCCGACGAGGAGTGCGAGCGCGCGATCGAGATGCTGGCCGAGCTCGCCGGACAGGCGGGGAGACATTGATTTTCACCACGGACCTGTTACAATCCGCGCTTGCCACAGCGCGAGTGGGGATCGTGGGGAACACGCCCATCTTTCAGAGGTGGAGGAGCACGTGACCCAGGACGACTTTCGGCGCGACGTGGCGCTGAGGCTCAAGGCCGCGCGGCGCGAACGCTCGCTCACGCAGCGCCAGCTCGCGGATCTGGGCGAATCCACGCAGCAGAACATCAGCCGCTACGAGAAGGGATTCATCCCCGACAGCTGGTTCCTGCTGGCGCGTCTGCATGCCGAGAAAGCGATCGATCTCAACTGGTTGCTGGGCTCCCGGCTCGCGGTAGCCGCGGGCAACGGCTCGACGGGCCTGCGCGCGTCCGAGGGCGCGACGCCGCTCCCGGAGCTGATCTCGACCACGGTGGGGGGACTGGGCCGGCCGCTGGATGCACTCGCCGCCATCGCCGCGGCGCCTCCGGCGGAGCCCGTGGGCGTGGCGCTCTCCGTGGGACCGTCCGCAGAGGCGCCTGGCGTGCCCGGACCCGCGGCGGACCCCACGCCGAACGTGCAGGGGTAGCGCCCCCGAACGTGCAGGGGTGTAGGAGCCCCGTCCCCGGTGGCAGCGCCGGGGCCGAACGGTGGGGTCACAGGCCGGTTCACGCCGGCCTTTTCCGTTTGCGTCGCCGCTTTCCTTTCGTCGGGAGCACGAGCCGATCAACGCCCGCGAGACGGCCGCGCCGCCCATCCAGGCGCGGGGACTGCTGAAGTCGTTCGGCGGCATCCCCGTCGTGCGCGGCATCGACTTCGACGTCCTGCACGGGGAATGTCTGGGCCTGCTGGGACCGAACGGCGCGGGCAAGACGACCACCCTCCACATGATCGCCTGCTACGTGCGCATGGACGCGGGCCAGCTGCTGGTCTTCGACATGGACCCCCGCCGCGCCCCGCGGGAGATCAAGCGGCGGCTCGGGGTCGTCCCCCAGGAGGACAGCCTCGACCCCGACCTCACGGTGGAGCGCAACCTCACGGTCTACGCGGCGTACTTCGACATCCCGCGCGCCCAGGCGGAGGAGCGCGCCGCGCAGCTGCTGCGCTTCGTGCAGCTCGAGGATCGGGCGCGCGAGCCCATCCGCCACCTGTCGGGCGGCATGCGCCGCCGGCTCTCCCTCGCTCGGGCCCTGATCTCGAACCCCAAGCTGCTCCTCCTCGACGAACCCACGACAGGCCTCGACCCGCAGGCGCGCCATCTGGTGTGGCAGAAGCTGCGCGGCCTGCGGCAGGGCGGCGTCACGATGCTGCTCACCACTCACTACATGGAGGAGGCGGCACAGCTCTGCGATCGCGTCCTCGTGCTCGATCGCGGCGAGGTGATCGCTCGCGGGACCCCGGCGGACCTGGTGCGGGATCACGTGGGCCGCGAGGTGATCGAGATCCACTCCGCGCCCGAGCTCTCGCCCGAGCTGGTCACGAGGCTGGAGGAGCTCGCGGACAGGGTCGAGCGGTCGGGCGACACGATCCATCTCTACTTCCGCGACGGCCGCTCGCCAGCTGCGGCGCTGCCGCTGCTGGAGCGGCTCGACTTCTCCCAGCGGAAGGCGACGCTCGAGGACGTGTTTCTGCGGCTCACCGGACGCGAGCTGCGCGACTGATGCTGGCGGCACGGCGCGTCTGGCAGAGAAACTTCGAGTCGTGGAAGCGGTTCTACCGCGCCTCGCTGGTGGGCAACGTGCTGGACCCGGTGCTCTACTTCGTCGCCATGGGGTACGGGCTGGGAGCCTTCGTGCGGCCCATCCAGGGCGAACCCTACCTCTCGTTCATCGCTCCCGGCCTGCTCGCGGGGGTCGCGATGAACAGCGCAGCATTCGAGAACACCATTGGCTCGTTCACCCGGATGGAGGAGCAGAAGACCTTCAAGTCGATTCTGATGACGCCGGTCTCGATCACGGAGCTGGCGCTGGGGGAGATCCTGTGGGGCGCCTCCAAGTCCCTGCTGGCGGCGACCATCTTCCTGGCCATCATCGCCGCCACCGGGCTCTGGCACTCCCCGCTGGACCTGCTGCTGCTGCCGCTCGCCTTCCTCGTGGGGCTGCTCTTTGGTGCGATGGCGCTCTGCTGGACGGCGCTTTCCCCTTCCTACGACTTCTTCAACTACTTCTTCACGCTCGTCGTATCGGTGATGTTCCTGTTCTCGGGCATCTTCTTCCCCGTCGAAAGTCTTCCCGACTGGGCGTCCGCGGCCGCATGGCTACTGCCGCTCACCCACGCCGTGGACATGGCTCGCGCCCTGCACCGCGGCGAGCTGACGTCTGCCCTCGTGCCGGACCTGCTTTGGCTGCTCACCGCGGCGGCGCTCTTCTCGTGGCTCGCCGCTCGTCTGCTCGAGCGGCGTCTCGTACGATGACCCGCTCGGCCATCAGCCGAGCTTGATGCTAAAGGACGTGAGATCATGAGGTCCATGTGGAAAGGGCACATCAGCTTCGGTCTTGTGAACATACCCGTGAAGCTCTACAGCGCGACGTCGAGCGAGGACCTGTCGTTTCGCTTCCTCCACAAAAAGGACAACTGCCCGATCAGCTACGAGCGGGTGTGCGAGCACGACGGGAAAGAGGTGGCGTGGGAGGACATCGTGCGGGGATACGAGTATGAAAAGGGGAGGTTCGTGGTGCTCACCGACGAAGACTTCAAGCGCGCCGACGTCGAGGCCACCCGCACGATCGACATCGTGGACTTCGTCGATGCCGACGAGGTGGACATGATGTACTTCGACAAGCCGTACTACCTGCAGCCCGACAAGGGCGGGGAGAAGCCCTACGTGCTGCTGCGCCAGGCGCTCGCGGCGACGAACCGGATCGGCATCGCCAAGGTCGTGATCCGCACGCGGCAGCACCTCGCGGCCGTCAAGCCCAAGGGCGACGCGCTCGTGCTCAACGTCATGCGCTTCCAGAACGAGCTTGTGGACGTGTCCGAGCTGGACCTGCCCGGCGACGCCGATCTCGACAAGCGCGAGATCGGAATGGCGCAGCAGCTGATCGACAACCTCACGGAGCCGTTTGATCCCGCGCGCTACACGGACGACTACCGGGAGGAGCTGCTCAAGGTGATCCACGAGAAGCTGGAAGGCGTGGAGCGCCCGTCGGCGGAGGAGCGGTCCTCTGCCCAGGTCATCGACATCATGAGCGCGCTCAAGGCGAGCCTGGAGAGGACGCGGCGCGACGCCGCTGGGAAGGGGGAAAGGGACGGCGGTGAGGGAGGCAAGCGATCCGGGGGACGGGCGCGATCGCGCTCGGGTGCGAAGGGCAGGACGCGCTCCGGCAAGGCGGCGGGGGGAGGAGCGGAGAGGTCGGCGGGATCAGCGGCGGCAAAGGAGGGCAAGGCGCACGGGAAGGGTGGTGAGGAGAAGGTGCGGCGCGCGAGCTGATGGAGCGACGCTGGCTCGTGCTCGCCGCTCTGGCGATCGGCGCGGGGGAGAGCGTGGGTCCCGGATGCAGGCAAGAAGAGGATCCCTTGATCCGGCACAGCTTGAGCGAGGCCACCATCACCGCGGAGGTCAGGTCCCGCATCGTCGCGTCCGAGGGCCTCGCGTCGCTCCCGGTCGCGGTAGAGACTCGGGACGGGATCGTGCGGCTCTCCGGCACCGTGCAGGACAGCGCGCAGGCGGCGCTTGTCCGTAGCCTCGCCGCGCGCGTGCAGGGCGTGCGCGAGGTGCGCAGCGACGTGCGCGTAGTGCCCTCACCGGATACCTCTTCGGGCTCTGCTCCCGCTCCGACCCGCAGTCGGCGCGCGGTCGCGCCCCCCGCTGCGCCCGAATCCCTGCCCTCGCTGGAAGAGGCTGGCTAGCGGCCCGCGGATCCCCTGATGGGTCCGGATCAGTCTTCTTCGAGGTAGGTGCGGACGATGATGTCGCGCCGCTCCTGCAGCGTCTTCGCCATGTAGGCGGCGTCCTCCGGCCGGGAGAACTTCGCGAGCCCGACGATCGTCTCGATCAACTCGTCCGAGAACTGCCCGATGATGCGGGCGGCCCATTCCGCGTCCTCCTCGTCCATGTCCTCGTAGGCGAGGTTCGGGTACTGCGGCTTCCAGAGCCTCGGCTCCAGGTTGGCGTCGAAGCGGCCCACGGCGGGGCTCACGACCGGCTGCGCCGGGTCCCACGGGTCGCGATACCCGAAGGGGGTCGCCAGCCAGCGGAGCGGCGTGGTCACGAGGCGGTGCACGTCCACGGTGTTGTTGACGTACCCCGCCGACGGCTCCTTGACGCGGTTGGATGCCGAGCCGAAGGCCGAGCTGGTGTCCACGACGTGGTAGCGCAGCAGCCCGGCGTCCTTGTCGAAGAGGGACGCGATCGTGTTGTGGTCCACCTGGTCGTAGTTGTTGATCCAGGCGCCGAACACCTGCAGCGCCCGCAGCTCGCGCCGGTCACGGTGCACCCAGTAGGTCCACGGCCCCCGAAAGCCCGACAGCGCCCTGGTCCCGACGGCGCGCCGGCCCTTGAACTGATCGACGTCCTTCTGGGTCAGGCCTTCCTCCGCGGCGGCCTCGGGGTCGAGCTCCAGGTGCTCGAGCGTCACGACCGCGGGGTAGGTCACGTAGTACCCGGCCAGCCGCAGGATCGTGGAGCCCATCACCTCGGCGGCGGTGTTCATCTCGTCGAAGCCCGCCGGGTCCAGGATGAAGATGAACAGGTCGCCGTTCTCGTCCTTGCCCCAGAACCCTTCCGAGACACCCTCGGTCTTCTGCTCCGTCATGTAGACGGTGCCGTGCGGCGCCTGGGCCTCCGCCTCGCGGCGCACCTCCTCGGGCGTGATCGAGGCCAGGTCGCGGTTCGTGTAGAAGGCGGAGTCCAGGACGCTGCCGTCGCGCGCGAGATCGTCCGCGCGGTCCGGCAAGCCGAAGATCTGCCGGACGTCGCGCACCAGGTTCAGCTTCTGGGCGATCTGGCGCAGCGTGTGGTTCTTGGGCCATTCCCCGTACAGGCAGCACGAGCCGTTCACGGATCCCCTCACCGGGGGCAGGAACGAGCGCCAGTCCACGCC
>JACCXV010000267.1 GCA_013696835.1 Gemmatimonadota bacterium
CCTGCTGGTGGCGCTCGCGTCCCGGAACGAGCTCGGGGCCTCGAGCTTCTTGTTCTACCTGCTGGCCTACACGCTGATGACGCTCGGAGCCTTCGGGGTGGTGATCGCGCTCGGCCGCCGGGGCGAGCCGAATGAGACCCTGCCGGATCTGGCTGGGTTGGGGTCACGGCACCCGTTCCTGGCCGCCGTCATGGCCGTGTTCATGTTCTCGCTGGCCGGCGTCCCGCCGACCGCGGGGTTCATCGGCAAGTTCTACATCTTCAGCGCGGCGGTGGAGGCGGGACTCGGCTGGCTGGCCGTGGTGATGGTGCTGGCGAGCGTGATATCCGTCTACTACTACCTGAAGGTCACGGTTGCGATGTACATGTGGGATCCGGCGCAGGGCGTGGCGCGGCTGCGTGCGCACCCGCTGCTGGTGACGGCGCTCGTGGTGGCGCTGCTGGGAGTCCTGCAGATGGGAATCTATCCCGGCCCGATCATCGATCTCGCGGGCCGCTCGGTGGAAGGGATCGTTGCTGCAGTGGGTGACGGTGACGCCATGGGGGACCTCCCCGGCCCCTGACGGACTTTCACGCCCCATTGCCCTTTGTCATTTCACGGAACGCCGCTGTTCTGCCAGCATTGTCAACACCTCTTCAAGTTTCTCCCTCTCAACCGGCTTGACCAGGTGATAATCGAATCCCGCCTCCTGAGTGCGTTGGCGGTCGGAGTCCTGTCCGTAGCCGGTTATGGCGATCAACCCCAGATTCTTTGTTTGCGGAAGCTGACGCAGCCGATGCGCAACTTCATAGCCGTCCATTTCCGGCATCCCGATATCCAACAGCACAAAGTCCGGTTGATAGTCGACCGCTGTCTGCAGAGCGGCTTTACCGGAGTATGCGGCTCGAACCTCATGCCCCGCCATTTGCAGCGTCATAGCGACCATGTCAGCCGCGTCAGTATTGTCATCAACCACGAGGATACGCTCTGTCTGCGTTGTCGGTTTCGCGGTTTCTATCGCAGGCAATAAATGAGGTGCGGGTGGCGAACACAAAGGCAGACGCACGATGAACTCGCTTCCTTGATTCAATCCTGCGCTCTTCGCCTCCGCGGTCCCATGGTGTAATTGGACGAGTCTTTGCACCAGGCTCAAGCCAATGCCCAAGCCGCCCTGCGAACGGTCCAACGTTCGCTCCGCCTGCGTGAAAAGGTCGAAGATTCCCGGCAGCAGTTCGGGAGCGATGCCGATGCCCTTATCCCGGACGCGCAACACCGACCACGTGCCTTCCGGATGCAGCGTCAGCCAGATCTGCCTGCCCTCGTCGGTGTATTTGGCGGCGTTGTTGAGCAGGTTCACTATCACCTGGTCCAATCGGGCGGCATCCGCATTTAGCCAAACCGGCTCAGATGGAAGCGAGACCGAAAGATGCTGTTTGCGTCTATCAATCAGCGGACGAACCGACTCGACCGCGTGTTCCACCACGCCCCGCATATCCAGGCGTACCTCGTGAAGCTGAATCCGTCCGGTGATCACGCGGGAGACTTCGAGCAGATCGTCAACGAGACTTGACAGTTGCTTGACTTGACGCTCCAGGACGGCGCGAGCGTGTTTCTGGATGGGATTCTCGTTGGTCTGGAGCCGCAGGATATGCATCGCGCTGAAGATTGCCGCCAACGGGTTGCGTAGCTCGTGTGAGAGCATCGCCAAGAATTCGTCTTTACGACGGTGAAGGTCCGCAAGTTCTTTCGCCTGCTCCGTCGCCTCCCTTCCCAAGCGGGCGCGTTCGGTGGTGTCCCGAATGTTGCATTGAATGACCTGGCAGCTGTCGACTTGATAGGTGTTACTGACAAATTCGACTTCAATCCGCTGTCCGGTCTTTGTCTTGAGCGGCAAATCGTCGTAGCGGATATAGCCTTGCGCTTGCAGTTCCCGGAAAGCAGCCTTGTTCTCCTCGATGTCCCGGAACAGACCGATCTGCCAGAGTTGCTTGCCGACCAGCTCGGCTTGCGAATAGCCCAGCAGCTCCTCGATGAACGGGTTCGCGTCGACGATTTGCCCTGTTGGTTCGTCGAGGATGAGGATGGCATCCTGCGCGGTTTCAAAGAGCCGCCGATAGCGGGACTCGGAAACCTCCAGTTCGTATGCCGCCCGCCGGCGTTCCGTCCTGTCCTCGATGGCGAGCAGAATCAACTCCGATTGCGTGCCCTCCCCGTAGACCCGTAGTGCATTGAGCCGCATGATTTTGCGTCCGATAACCGGGAAGGTCTGTTCAATCTCGTAGTCGTGGATGGGATGATCGTTGGCCAGGACCTCTTCCAGCAACGCCCGAAATGCGGGAATGTCCCACTGGCGATTGCCCAAGTCGTAAATAAACTGCTGCTCCGTGTCTTGTTTCGAAACGTGGAAAGTGTCGTAAAAAGAACGATTTGCCATCGTGATTCGCAGGTCCCTGGTGAGAACCAGAAACGGCTCGCGCAAGGTGGCAATGATGTTCTTACAGTAGTCGCAAGTGTTCTGCAACGGAGGCTCTTGCCATCTGCGTTCGCTCAGGTCCCGAAACACCAGGACCACTCCGGCGAGCTTGCCCCCGGCAATGCGAATCGGTGAGGTAGTATCCTCAATCGGGCGTTCCGTGCCGTCTTTGGCGATTAGCAAGCGGTGATTTGCGGGCCCGACGACCACGCCTTCGCGCAAGGCGCGAATAGCGGGATTGTCAATTGTCCGACGAGTGTTCGCGTTGACAACCGCAAAGACGGTTTCGAGCGGCACGCCCGCCGCGTCTTCCTGGGTCCATCCGGTCAAGTCTCTCGCCACCGGGTTCAGAAAAGTAACGTCGCCATTGGGGTCGGCAGTTATCACAGCATCGCCAATGCTTGAGAGCGTGGCCCGCAACCACTCACCTTGTTCGTGTAAAGCTTCCGTATCCTGATTTATCCTTGACATGTCTCTGTGAGGGTATCGTACTTATTCCGTTGTCTTGTCCGGGGTAGGCCGCCTGACAGAGCATCGCTGTGTCGCGAGCATAGTGGACGGCGCCGCAGCCGATCGGGCGGTTCCGCTCCGTGCGTGTCGTCCGCGGCCACCTCCCCCTCCGCGGCCACCCACGTCAGGAAGCGTCGATCTCCCCGACCGCTGGTGCAACAGTCAATTATTCGCTTGACGCACGATGACCGCTTGGTGCAAGGTGAGTCGTGACCACTAGAAGCAGGTTACATGCCGCATTTGCTCCAGCAGCGTATCAGCAGCCAGCCTCTGTGAAGCATGCCGCGACGCGCGAACGGGGCGCTTCAAGGGCGCCCGAGGGAAGCGCGGTGCGAGGTGCGTCCTTGATTCAAGAGACGAAGGCCGGATGGCGCTCCTCAGCACCACATCGTCCACGACCATGCATCGCAAATCTCCACCACCCTTGCATGCGGCAATCCACGAGAACAGATGGCTCGAAACCGGTGTCGCAATCATGGAGAGATCTCCGACGCTGCCGGCTTGATCCGAGAGAGCTTGCCGCCACCAGCAGTCTGAGATCCGCAGTGGGTCACCGAGGACTACGGGGGCTCCGTCAGCCTCGACCGACACGGTCACGAGGGAGCCCCCGATGCTCGCGCTCCACGCGGCGGGAGCAACGCCGAACGCCCGGCGACCTTTTGGTCGACCGGGCGTTGTGGCTTGCAGGTCTGGAGAGGG
>JACCXV010000271.1 GCA_013696835.1 Gemmatimonadota bacterium
TGGGCGACAGCAGCCCAACGCCGGCTGCCTTGAGCCGTCCGGCCGCGATGCCGTGCTTCGTCGTCAGTGCCGCTACGACCGCCGCCGCCCGCCGCTGCGAGAGCCCCATGTTGTAGTCGTAGCCGCCCGCTCGAGCGGTCCCAGCGGCAGCTCGAACTCGTCGAACTCCTTTGCCTCGTAGCCGATGACGATCGAGCCGGCGTAGCGCGAGACCATCGGGTGGTCCTTGCTTCCCTCGACGTCGCGCAGCTGGGAAACGGCGTCCGCGGCGGGGACGAACGAGAGTGCGAGCATGGTGAGAGCCGGTCCGGCGAGATTGCGCATCGTGGGCCTCCTACTCCTTCCGCAGCGCGTGCAGTTCCATGCTCTTGAACTCCTTCCCATCCGGCGCGGGGGCGTACATCTCCAGGATGAAGTGGTCGTCGTCCACGTGCCGGGTCACCGAGCGCATCTTCTGCTCTCGTCCCGTTGCCGGATCGACGGCCGAGCCGCTCATGCTCATCGTGCCGGTAGCGTCGTCGCGCGTCCCCCAGCTCGTCATCACTCCGGTGCCGAAATTGTCCACCCACACGTCGAAATACTGTCCCTTCGCGTTGTCGTAGCCGCTCAGGCTCTGACCCTCGAAGGGCATCTGCATCGCCGTGCCCGTCCAGTTCTGCATCAGATAGCGGCCCCCCATGATGGTGCGCGCCGACATGGCCCCGGACGACTCCTCCGCCGGTGCTCCGGGACCGGGCCAGAAGGTGGACTTCCACGTCCACTCCCCTTCCTCCTTGGCCATCTGCTGGTGCGGCGGGCCGGGCGTCATGTACTGCTGCCACTTCTCCATCATCATCGCCGAGTCAGGCTGCTGAGTGCGGGCGGCGGCGGGCACGAGCAGCGCCGCGATCAGAGGCCCGCAGGTCACAAGACGTAGCATCATGCCTTCCTCCCTTGGTGGACGAGCCGGATCCTCCTGCTCGGAGCCGGCGTGCAGTTCTGGTGTCGGTGTTTGGCGGCCATGGAGCAAGACGGTGTGGCGGCAATTGAGCAGGGCCGTTCGCCCGCCGTCAAGGGGGGCCGGCTTGCTGAGCACGCGCCGCGAAGCCCACGTTCTTTCCCGCCCCGGGCGCCGGGCGGCTATCTTACCGCTCCATGCCCTTTCCCCTCGACGTTTGGCCCCGGCTGCGCGATGCGCGCCTCGTCCGGCTGCTCGTCATCTACGTGGCGGCCTCGTGGCCGCTGCTCGAGTTCACGGCCTTCGTGCGCACGGAGTTCGGCCTGCCGCGCTGGATCGTCCCCGCGATGATCCTCGTTCTGCTTGCCGGCATGCTCGTGCTCGTCGCGACCGCGATGGTCCAGGCGAACCCGCAAACCCGCCGGCGTGCACTCGACGAGGAGGTGCCGAGCTCGTGGGAGCTCGATCTGGAAGATGCCGGCCACTCCGTCGCCCGCGGGCGCCTGCCGCACCTCACGTGGGCGCGCGCGCTGCTCGGCTTCGGGCTGGCGCTCCTGCTGCTGTTCGGCTTCGCGGGCGTGTACGTCCTTTTACGCGAGCGCGGCCCGCGCCTGGGGGCTTCCGAGGCTGCCGCCGGGGAGGCGGACCCGGGGATCGCGGTGCTGCCCTTCGCGGTGAGCGGGACCGGCACGGAGGATCTTCGGGAAGGCATGGTCGATCTGCTCTCGACGAACCTCGACGGCGTCACGGGCTTGCGTGCGATCGACAGCCGAACCGTTCTCTCGCGCTGGGCGGAGGCCGTCCCCCCCGGACGCCAGCCGACTCTGGGAACCGATCTCGATGTCGCGCGCCAGGCCGGAGCCCGCTACGCGCTGGTCGGGAAGGCCGTCTCCGTCGGCCCGCAGGTCAGGCTGATCGCCGACGTCTACGACGTTCGGTCTGGCGCGAAGCTGGGGCAGGGCCAGGTCGAGGGCGCCCCGGAGCAGATGCTGTCGCTCGTGGACCGGCTCTCGGTCGACGTTCTGCGCCAGATCCTGGCAGCGCGCAAGGCACCGGAAGGGCTGGACGAGCTCCCGCGGCTCGATCTGGCGCGCGTGACGACCAGCTCGCTGCCGGCGCTCAAGGCCTATCTCAAGGGGGAGACCCTGCTCCGTCACTCGCGCTTCGGCGAGGCGATCCAGCGCTATCAGGCGGCGGTGGAGGCGGACAGCACCTTCGCGCTCGCCTGGTACCGGTTGGGCACCGCGCACGGATGGCTCGAAGGACTGGATCAGGAGCACGTGGATGAGTTTCGGCGCGCCGCGGATCTCGGCCAGCGCCTGCCGGCGCGCGAGCGCGTTCTGCTGCGGGCGGGTCTCGCCCTGGCCAGCAACGATCCGGAGGCGCTCGATCTCGCGGAAGCCGCCGTCGAGGAGTATCCCGAGGACGCGGAGGCCTGGTACCTGCTGGGGGATGCGCGGTACCATCTGGGATTCTATCGCCTGCTCCCTCGGGACGGATCCGTGAGCGCGTTCCGCAAGGCGGTCGCGCTCGACCCGCGCTTTGCCCCTGCCTACATCCACCTGCTGCAGGTGGCGATATCGATCGACGCAGACAGCGCCGCCGCCGGCGCGCTGCTGCGCAGGTACCATCAGATCGCGGGCGGGAGCGAGTACGATGCCGTGGCCACGGCAGCGTACGAGTTGATGTGGGGGGGAAGTCATCCCGGCGAGGTGATAACCCCCGCGGACACGCTGGTAGCCAGGAGGGGGCGCGCCCTGGCCAGCTTTCTCCAGCACCCGAGCGCCCTTCGGGCTCAGGCCGAGCTCCTGCGGGCGGGCCGAGAGCATCCCAATCCTGCGGTGCAGGCCGGTGCGACGATAGGATTGGCGTGGAACAGCTTGAGCCGCGGCCGGCTGCGGGAGCTCGATGCGCTGCTGCGCGATCCGCGACTCCCAGCCGAGGTGCGAAACGACGTGCTCCTCCAGGCCGCTCTCGCCGAGCTGCCGATTCCGGGGCGGCACGCGGACGCCGGTCCATCGCTGGCCACGATGGACACCACGTCGCTGGAGGATCTGCTCGAGGTCGCCGCATTCGCGCTGCTGACCGGCAGGAACGACCAGGCGCCGACGCGTGAGGCGCGCGAGCGGCAGCGGCAGCGCCTGGCGGCCGCCGGCGACACGTCTGCCGCGACGACTGCCGACGCGATGCTGCGCACGCTGGATG
>JACCXV010000273.1 GCA_013696835.1 Gemmatimonadota bacterium
TGTCGTGACCGAGTTCTACGACCCCCTCGCGTGGGTGAAGCGGCGAATCATGGGCCAGCGCGCGACCGCGCCCGGCAGGGGTGAGCCGGAGCCCCCGTCCGCCTGAGCGCACGCGGCGCATTCATCCTCGTCGCCGGCTCGCTGCTGGCGATCGCTACGGTGGCCCTCGTCGTCCGGCCGGCGCTCGAACGCGGCGGCGCAGGGGAGATCGTGCTGGTCCTCGCCTTCTTCGGCGCGGTCCTGCTCCTCGAGCGATGGCTTCGCACGCGCTGAGGCAGGTGGTTCGGCAGATGGCCTCTTGCCCCGCTCCTCCCCGCGCGGCCAGGCTGGCCCGGAGGTGATCGGGCGCCGCTTCGCGTCGCGCCCTGATCGTCCTGCTCCTTCGTCCTACGGCTACGGAGTAGGCTCCGCTCGGGCGGAGGCGGCAGTGGAACGGTTCACGCGGCGCACGACCCTCCTCGTCACGGCCAAGGCGTAGCGCTGGCTCCGCCGACCCTGGCGGAGCTCCGGGCGCGCCGTGCGCAGGAGTGCCGCCTCACGAAGGAACGGGCGCTCGCGACCTTCGAGGACGCGGAAGCGTTCCTGCGCGACCGCCGCATCCTGACCCAAACGCAGGACAGCGCTCTGCCGAGCCTGTTCGCTGCGATGCACGAGGCCGCCTACGCACCTGGCAGGGCCGGGTTCGGATCGTGGCCGAAGACGAAGTGGCCGTGGGGAGCGATGCTCGCTTCGCTGCCGGACGTGCAGCCCCTGAAGATCCACAAGGGCAAGCTGCTCCTGCTCTCGCCCGAGGCGGCCGCCGCCGTCGATCCGCTGTGCCGCGACGCGCTCGAGCGCGCCGAGGACGGCGAGCTGGGCGCCGACGCCGCCGCGATCGTTCGCCACCTCGAGGCGGCCGGCCCGAGCCTCGCCGATGAGGTACGGATGGAGCTCGCGCTGGAGGCCGGGGCGTTCCGTGCGGCTCGCGAGAAGCTCGAGCGCGAGGGCGCGATCGTTTCGCGCATGCAGGTGAGGCCCGGCGAGACAGAAGGCCATCGCCACGCCAGCACGATCGCGCGCTGGGACAGATCGCACCCGCAGCGACGCAAGGCGCCCCGCGCCGTCGCTCTCGACGATCTCGTCGTTATCGGGATCCGCGCGGCCGTCGTGGTGCAGGAGGATGAGCCCGCCAGCTGGTTCACCTGGCCGATCGCGCACAACACGATCCGGAGACTGCTGGAGGCGCGGCGGCTCGTGAGACCGGCGGCAGGGTGGGTGGCCGCGGCCTAGGCGGCCAGAAGATCCTTCACGAGCTCTCGCTCGCGCTCGAGCTCGGAGATCGTAGCGGCGATCTTCGTCCGGGCGAAATCGTCCAGGCGAATGTCCTGGATGATCTCGAAGGCGCCGCGGCCCTGCGAGCGGCACGGGAACGACGAGACGAGGCCCGCCGGTACGCCGTAGCTGCCGTCGGAGACGATTGCGAGGCTGGCCCAGTCATCCGGTGGTGTCCCGTCGACGATCCCGCGTACGTGATCCAGGATCGCCTGCGCCGCGGAGAACGCGCTGGAGGCGCCACGTGCCGCGATCACGGCGGCCCCACGCTGCTGGACCGCCGGGATGAACTCGGCCTCGAGCCACGAGCGGTCGATCGCATCCGTCGCGTTGCGACCGCCGATCTCCGCGTTCGTGAAATCCGGATACAGGGTCGTGCTGTGGTTCCCCCAGATCGCCAGCTTCTTCACCTCGCGCACACGCGCGCCGGCCTTCTCGGCGAGGAGCGAGCGGGCGCGGTTGTGGTCCAGGCGCGTCAGCGCTGTCCAGCGATCATCGGTCAGGCTGTCTCCCGCGGCATGCCGTGCAATGAGGCAGTTCGTGTTGCAGGGATTCCCGACCACCACGACCCGGGCGTCCTTCGAGGCCTGCCGGGCGATGGCCCGGCCCTCCTCGACGAAGATCGGGGCGTTCCTACGAATGAGATCCCCGCGCTCCATGCCGGGGCCGCGCGGCACGCTTCCGACCAGCAGCACCCAGTCCGCGTCCGCGTGGGACTCCGCGCGATCGGCGCTCGCCGTGACCCGGGACAGCAGCGGGT
>JACCXV010000294.1 GCA_013696835.1 Gemmatimonadota bacterium
CGACATCGCCGGGGTCGAGCTCCAGCGAGTCATGGGGCGTGACGCTCGAGCTGTCGAAAACGGCGTTCCAGCTAGGCGCGAAGGCACCCGGGACGTGCACGGGATGCTCGATCCGCGCCGCGGCGGCGGCGCCGCCCGCTTCGCCGCCACTCGCTTCCACTCGGAACACGAACGGACCTGGCGTCACGGGAACCCAGGCCAGCCAGCCACCGCCCGGCGCCTGCTCGGCGGCAACCCCGTTCACGGTCACCGAGGCGCCCGCCGGGCTCACGCTCCCGAAGACGAACGTGGAATCCGACGCCGTGAGGGTCGCCCCCGCGGGAGGATAGACGACGCGGAGCCGGGGCAGGCCGTCGCCGGGCGCCGCAGGCGGCATTCTCTCGCGCGCAGCGCCGGAGGCGCAGCCGCCCAGCAGGGCCGCGACACCGAGGGCGAGAAGCCGTTGACTTCTTCCGCAGCCGCGGAGCAGGATGGCCGCCTCGCTCCGCGAGCGATCCCGAAGGAACGACCGTCCGCCACGGACCTTCGCAGGACGACGAACCTGTCCCGATTCCGTCCGACCCCGGCGGTACGAAGCGCGCCCGGCAGCAAGGGTTTGCGGAGCGGGGCGCTGGGCTTCGTCTCGACCCTGATCATCGGCGTGGCCTCCACGGCTCCGGGGTACGGGCTCGCCGCCGTGCTGGGACTGCTGGCGATCACGGTAGGGCTGCAGTCGCCTGCCGTGCTGATCCTCGGCTTCCTGCCGATTCTGCTGATTGCCGTGGCCTTCGCCGGCCTCAACCGGATCGAACCTGACTGCGGGACCACGTTCACCTGGGTGACGCGGGCAATGGGCCCGTGGGTCGGCTGGATGGGGGGCTGGGTCGTCCTCGTGACCGGCGTGGTCGTGATGGCCAATCTGGGCCAGGTCGCGGGGCGGTACACGTTCCTGCTGGTGGGATGGGAGGCCGCCGCCGCCAGCACGGCTGCCGTGACCCTCGCCGGCTGCGCCTGGATCGGCGCGATGACGTGGGTCAGCGTGGTCGGGATCGAGGTCTCCGCCCGCACCCAGCGCATCCTGCTGGGCACCGAGATCCTGGCACTCGCCGTCTTCTCGGCGGCCGCGCTCGTGCGTGTGTACAGCGGAGCGGCTCCCGACGGGGTGCGACCCTCCCTGACCTGGCTCGATCCGCGGGCCGTGCCGTCGGGCGAGGCCCTGGCCGCGGGGATCCTGCTGGCGATCTTCCTCTATTGGGGCTGGGAGAGCAGCGTCTCCGTCAACGAGGAGAGTCGCGATCCCGCGCGCGTGCCGGGCCGGGCCGCGATCGTCAGCACGCTCGTGCTGGTCGCGCTCTACGTGGGAGTCGCGATCGCGGCCCAGGCGGTCCACGGGGCGGACTTCCTGGCCAGGAACCGCGACGACGTGCTGAGCCCCCTCGGAGCCGACGTTCTGGGAGCGCCGCTCGACCGCCTGCTGCTCGCCGCAGTCCTCACGTCGGCCGCGGCTGCCACCCAGGCCACGATCCTGCCCACCACCCGCACGTGCCTCTCGATGGCCGCACACGGGGCGCTCCCCGCCCATCTCGGCTACGTGCATCCGCTACGGGGCACGCCCAGCATCGCGACCCTGTGGACGGGCGGCCTCTCGATCGTTTGGTACGTGGGGCTCACGGTGGTCAGCGAGGACCTCCTCTACGACGGCATCCTCTCCATGGGCCTGATGGTTTCCTTCTCCTATGCGCTGACGGCTCTCGCCTGTCCGATCCTGCGTCGCCGCGAGGTCCTGCAAACCCTGCGGGGCGCGCTGCTGCTCGGAGTCGTCCCGCTCGCCGGCGCGGCCGCGCTGGGCTGGGCGTTCGTGCGCTCGTGCGTGTCCCTGGCCAATCCCGCGGCGTCATCCTCGGGCGCCCGGCTGGGCGTGGGGGCGCCGCTCGTGGTCGCGCTGAGCTTCGTCGTCCTGGGCGGCGTGCTCATGCTGCTGCGCTGGTTCACGCGCCCCGAGTTCTTCACGCGCAACCGCGCTCCGGACCTCACCGGAGAAGCGCCGCCACCTTCTCGCGGCTGAGGTTCCTCCACAAATACGCTCCCGTGGCGAGGGCGACCGCCGAGAGCAGCGCTCCCGGGACCCACGCGCGGAGCAGCAGCTTGCCGGTGCCGAACAGGGCCGCGTACACGAAGACCGTGGAGATCGCCCAGAGGACCAGCGAGCGCCCCAATCCGGCAGCCTCCGCGCTTCCCTCCGGCAGCGCGGACCGGACGGGTCCCCACCAGCCTGGCGGGCGGACCTTGCGGTAGAACTCGATCAGCTTCGGCATCGGCGTGGGGGCGGTGAGCAGCGTGACGGCCCACCACACGAGAAAGGACCCCGCGGCGTTCAGCAGCACCACCTGCGGGAACGTGAACTCGGGCCCGCCCCAGGTGTGCGACATCCGCAGCACGGCCGTGAAGATCGAGGACGTCAGCATGGCGGCGATCTCGCTCCAGGCGTTCACGCGCCACCAGAACCAGCGCGCGATGTAGACCAGCCCCACGCCGGCGCCCAGCTCCAGCAGCAGCTTGAACAGTCCGGAGATGGAGGTCGCGAAATAGCCCACCGTGCCGCCGAGCACGACGGCCACGACCGAGGCGACCCGGCTCGCCGCCACGTAGTGGCGCTCGCTGGCTCCGCGCACCAGGAACCGGCGGTAGAGGTCGTTGACCAGGTAGGCCGCGCTCAGGTTGATGAACGTCACGAACGACGACATGAACGCCGCCGTGAGGGAGGCCAGCATCACGCCCCGCAGCCCCGCGGGGAGCAGGTCCACCATCATCCTGGGGTAGGCGATCTCCGGGTCCGCCAGGTCGGGGTAGAGGACGAGGGAGGCGAGGGCCGTGAGGATCCAGGGCCATGGCCGGAGCGCGTAGTTCGCGACCTGGAACCAGAGCGTCGCGAGCAGCGCCTCCCGCTCGTCGCGCGACGCGGCGATGCGCTGCACCACCACCGGCCCGCCGTCGGAGTTCTTGTTCGACCACCACTGCACGGTGACGAGCATCAGAAAGGTCGCCAGCGGCGTGGACCAGAAGTCCCCTCCCGCCTCTAGCGGCGGGAGGAAGGACACGACGTCGCGCCCCGCGCTCGCGCCCACCGGGGGATTTCCGACGACCGCCAGGACGTTGGCGATCCCGCCGGCGGCATCCACCGCGAATATCGCCAGCAGGACCGAGCCCACCATCGCGAGCGAGAACTGGAAGAGGTCGGTCACGACCGCGCCCCACAGGCCCCCCAGCATCCCGTAGAGGAGGGTGACCAGGACGGTGACGACCAGGGCCCACTCCTTCCCCACCGAGAGCACCTCGCCCAGCACCTTCAGCATCGCCAGCGACAGCCAGCCCATCGTGAGCGCGTTCGCATACAGCGTGAGATACACCGCGCGGAATCCGCGCAGGGCCGAGGCCGAGCGGCCGGCGTAGCGCAGCTCGGTGAACTCGGCCACCGTGACCACCTCCGAACGGCGCCACAGCTTCGCGAAGACGAACACGGCGAGCATGCCGCTCATCGCGAGGCACCACCAGATCCAGTTCTCCTGAATGCCTCCGGTGCGCACCCAGGCGGTGACGACGAGCGGGGTGTCCACGGCGAACGAGGTCGCCACCATCGAGGTTCCGGCGAGCCACCACGGGAGATTTCGTCCCGAGACGAAGAACTCGGCCGTGGAGGCGGACGCGCGCCGCGTGTAGTGGAGGCCGATCGCGAGCGAGAGGACGAAGTAGAGGGCGAGGACCGCCCAGTCGAGGGGGGCGAGGGCCATGGGCGCGCGCAAGCTACGGCGCCCCTGGCGGAGGAGCAACGAGAGCCGGGCACTCGCGGAACATTCGCGGCAGCCCGACGTAGAGTGGGGTACGGGACTCGATTACATTCCTGCAGCCGTCCGCTCGCCTCCTCTTCCGGGTCCGCGCCCGGCGCCTTCCCCCTCCGGCCGTGGAGCCTTTCACGGATGACTGCCGCACGACTGGCCACGATCCCGGCGGCGCGTCCCGCGTGGACCTCCCTCACGCTTCTGGCGCCCGTCGTGGCACTCGTCCTGCACGCGTCCATCGGACCCCGGCCGCGTCCGGCCGCAGCCGCAGGGGCAGCAGGCCCCCTCTCCACCTCGCCTTCAGCCACGGCTGCGGGGCCGCAGTCCATCGTGCGCGAGGCATTCGTGCTGCTGCGCGGATCCGACACGCTCGCCGTGGAGCGCTTCTCCCGCACCGCCGAGCGCCTCGAGGGCGAGCTCGTGGACTTCGCCACGAACGACCAGCGTGAGAGCTACGTGGCCGTGCTGCGTCCGGACGGGCTCGTCTCCCACCTGCAGGTCGCCGTCCGCCCCGTCACGATGGCGCGCGACACGCCGCCCGTGCGCAGGGCTGGGCTGACCTTCGGACCCGCCGCGACGGTCTCGGACGTGAGGGACCGAGCGGGCGAGCGCCACCAGCGGCTCGCCACACCCCCGGGGACCCTGCCGTACCTGAAGCTCTCGTTCGCTCTGCTGGAGCAGGCGACCATTCGGGCCCGCGCGATCGGCGACCGGAGGGTCGAGCTGCCGCTCGTGGAGGTCGGCGGCGGCAGGACGTTCGCCGCCCTCGTCGAGCGCGTCGGGGCGGACTCGCTGACGCTGCGCGTGGACGGGCGCGAGGTGCGCGCTCGCGTGACGGAAAACGGGCGCATCCTGGGAGCGCGCATCCCCCCCGAGGACCTGCTCGTGGAGCGCGTGCTCCCGCACGAGGCGGGGATCCTAGGACGGGCGGATTATTCGGCGCCCGCCGGGGCGCCCTACCTGGCCGAGGAAGTGCGCGTCCGCGCGCGCGATGCGCATTCGCTGGCGGGCACGCTCACCCTCCCCGCTGGCGCCTCATCGCCCCATCCGGCGGTGATCCTCGTGACGGGCTCCGGGCCGCAGGAACGCGATGCGGCGTACCTGGGCACGTACCGGCCCTTCCGCCAGCTCGCCGACACGCTCTCCCGCCGCGGCATCGCCGTCCTGCGGCTGGACGACCGCGGGGTCGGCGCCTCCACGGGCAGCTTCACGAACGCGACGTCGGCGGACTTCGCGGAGGACGTCCGGGCCGCCCTCGCCTTCCTGCGCGGCCGGGCGGATCTCGACGGCGAGCGGATCGGGTTGCTGGGGGAGAGCGAGGGAGGCCTCATCGCCTCCATGGTCGCGGCGACGGATCCAGGCCTGCGCGGCGTCGTCCTGATGGGCACGCCCTCGCGCAGCGGCCGCTCGCTCATCGCGTCGCAGGTGCGGTATCGCCTCGGGCGGGATTCGGACGCTTCGCTGACGCGGCAGGACTCGCTGGTGGACGCCGTGGAGGCCCGCAACGACTCGCTGGCGCGGCTGCTCCCGTGGCTCGCGTACATCCTGGACTACGATCCGATCCCGACGGCGGTACGCGTCTCCCCGCCCGTACTGATCCTGCAGGGGGAGACCGACCGCCAGGTCCCGCCGACCCAGGCGGGCGAGCTCGCCATCGCGGTGCGTGGCGGCGGAAACCGGGACGTGACCGTGCGCATATTCCCGCACCTGAACCATCTGTTCCTCGTGGACGAGGACGGCGACCCCGAGCGGTATGCCGGGCTCGCGTCCAAGGCGCTGCCGCCGCAGGTGCTCGGCACGGTGGCGGACTGGTTCGAGCAGCGGCTGCGCCCGCCGCCGCCAGCGGCGGAGGCGAGGAGTGGCGCAGGGGCTGCGGCAGGACGAACTTGAGGACTCTACCCATCACCCTGGAGAACCCATGGATGACGCCCCGCGCGTGAGCGTGGACGAGCTGGCCCGGCGGATGGAGGCCGCCGAGGACGTGACGCCCGTCGACGTCCGCCGCGCCTCGTACGAGAAGAGCGACAGCAGGATCCGCGGCGCGATCCGCGTCGAACCCGACGACGTGCTCCAGGGAAGCGGCCTCGACGCGCTTCCGTCGGGTGGCTCGCTCGTCACCTATTGCACCTGACCCAACGAGTTCACCAGCGCCCGGGTGGCGCAGTTCCTGAACCAGCACGGATATCGGGCCGAAGCCCTGGTGGGCGGCTACGACGAGTGGGAGAAGAAGGGCTACCCTACCGAGCCCAAGTAGCGGAGGGAGCGGGTCGATGGAGAAGAACGGCGGCGCGTCCAGGAAGGGCATGGTGCGCTGCCCTTTCTGCGCCCGCTTGAACCGTGTGGACCTGGCGCGCGTGCAGCACCGACCCAGTTGCGGCGAGTGCGGTCGGCCGATCCTGCTCGATCGCCCGCTGGCCGTTACCGACGCCGACCTGCAAAGGGTCGTCACGGAGAGCGAGGTGCCCGTCCTCGTGGACTTCTACGCGGACTGGTGCGGCCCCTGCAAGACCATGGCGCCGGTGCTGGACGAGCTGGCGAGGGAGCGTGCCGGAGACGTGCTCGTCCTCAAGCTCGACACGGAGCGAAACCCCCGGATGACGGAGCGCTACGGCATCCGTGGGATCCCCACCCTCATCCTGTTCTCGCAGGGCCGGGAGTTCACGCGCCAGACCGGCGCGGTCCCCCGCTCGCGTCTGGACGACCTGCTGGCTTCGGTGCCGCCGGGAGCGGCGTCGTCCAGACGCTCCAAGTAGATCCCGCGACGCAATCCTTCACCCCGTGCCGCCTCGGCGGGCAGGCGGCGCCTCGGTCCGGCGCGCGCGCAGCACGTCGAGCACGTCGTCCCACTCGTCCTCCACCTCTTGCGGAAGCCGCAGCCGGAATCCTGCCGGGATCGGGCGATCCTGCCGGCGCGCATTGGCCGTGATGGCGGGGTTCACTTCCCACAGCGCCTCCACCGGCACCTCGAGGGCGCGCGCGATCGTCGAGAAGCGCGCCGCCACCGGCAGGGTGAACTCCGCGAACTCCATCGCCGGATCCACGCGGATGTCACCGAAGTACTCGCGGTAGCCGCGCCGGACCTCGAGTGCCGCCAGGAACTCGGTGTAGAAGTTGCGCGAAGCGAACCCGAACGCCTTTCCCTTGTAGAACTTGACGATGCGCTCGATGTCGCGAGTCCCCATCGTCCGCACCGCGGTCATCATCCCGTAGGGGCCGTGATTGTACGCCGTGATGGCGAGCGGCCAGGTTCCGAGCCGATCGTGATTCTGGCGCAGCAGCCGCGCCGCGGCGCGCGCGGCCCGGATCGGGTCCATGCGCTCGTCCACCGTGCCGTCCACGCGCATGAAGAGGCGGCCCGTGCCAGGCATGAACTGCCAGATGCCCGCCGCCCCGACGCTGGAGTAGGCGGTGATGTTGTACATGGACTCCACGAACGGCAGGTACGTGAGCTCCACCGGCACGCCCTCTTCGCGGAAGATCTGCTCCACGTGGGACTGGTAGCGGCCGGAGAAGGCGACCCCCTGGATGAATCTCTCTCGCAGCCCGCGCTGCCAGCGCACGTTCTCGGCCGCTTCCGCGAAGGTCCCGGGACTCGCGTGGCGACCGAACAGTCCGTGGATCCGTCGCGCCTCGCCGCTCAGAGTGTCCGCGTCGAACCCGGCGGCCAGCGATCGCAGGACCCGGCGGTAGCGCTCGCGCGTCTCGACCAGATAGCGGTCCGCGGCGGCCTCCGCCGCGCCCGTGCGCGGCTCGGGGACGTCGAGGCTGCCGTAGATGACGTCCATGTGATTTCGATCGTGGAAGAGCACCTCGCCCGTGCCCACGCGCGAGTAGATCGCCTTCCAGAAATCGACCTGGGCCGCGAGACCCGTAGGCAGCGGCAGGTGAGGTCCCGGGGAGAGGGCGGCGCCGGTCGAGCCCGGCGCCGGCGCCGGTACCCGTGCCGATGCCTGCGCCTGAGCCGCGGGCGTTTGCAGGAGCGCGAGCCCAGCGACCACCAGGGCTGCCGGCGCGAGGAGGAAAGGCCGTGGCGGGGGCTGGCGCCGGCCGGGAGACGGTCTGCGGGAGCTCAAGCGGAGCGCACTCCGGGCTGCGGACCCAAACGAACGGGGAGGTGACCCGCCGGCGTCCTGCGGCCGGCCAGCACCTCCCCGACGGCGATCTGACACGCCGCTGCTTCCCCGAAAGCCAGGATCGCCTCTCGCGCCCCGGGCACGTCGGCGACGATAAAGGGGCTGCTGAACGAAAGCAATGCGGCGTCGGGACGAGTGGCGAAGAGCGCGGCTCCGACAGCCGCCGCCTCGCGCGAGAAGCCGGAGCGCCCCTTCCAGGCGCGGACAGGGGAGAAGTACGCGAGGTACACGCTCTCGAATTCCGCGAGGTCGTCCGGCAGCCGAACCGGGCCCGCGGCAGGCTCGAGCCAGCGGAACTCGCGTCCGGGCGCGGCGGCCACCTGTGGAAGCACCACGTCGCCGCGCTCGATCCCACCGTCGAGGAGCAGCAGCATCAGCGATCGGCCAGCGTCCGGCCAGGCGGCTGCACGAGCGGAGCCGAGCCGCACGAGCCCTGCGCGCGCGGCCTCCAGGGCCAGGTCGGCACCACCCGCGCAGTCGAGCCTCTCCGCTGCCCCCACTCTCCCGCTCCCGCGCCTGCCATCACTGCCCTCGCTTCCCGGCCGCGGCTCCAGACGTGCGAGCGCAGCCGCCCGGTTCCGCTCCGCGCGCTCCACGACCGACAACGACAGCCCGCCCCCTTCGATGCGCCGCACGAGGGCGTCGACCAGCGAACGCGGCTCCGGCGGATAGAGCAGACAGTCGATGCCGGCTTCGAGGGCGCGAGCCGCCAGGCCCGCGGGGTCCTCGCCCGCGAGCGCGCCCATCATCAGCGCGTCGCTCACGACGGCTCCCCTGAATCCCAGCTCGTCCCGGAGCAGGCGCGTGAGAACGGCGCGAGAGAGAGTGGCCGGCGTTCCGTCGCAACCTCCGCCGAAATCCCGGTCCGAAGCGCCGCCGTCGGCCAGAGTCGGGTACGCCACGTGAGCCGACATGACCAGCGCGACGCCGACCCGCACCGCGTGGCGGAAGGGCTCCACGTCGGCGGACAGCAGATCGGCGGCCGGATCCCGCACCACGGGCAGCGTGGAATGCGAATCGAGCCGCGTACGCCCGTGACCCGGGAAGTGCTTCGCGGTCGCCAGCACGCCGCCGTCCTGCAGCCCCTCGATGAGCGCGGCGCCCAGCCGGCCCACCGCTTCCGGATCGTCCCCGAAGGCGCGCGTGCAGACGATCGGGTTGGCCGGCTCGTTCGCGAGGTCCAGCACGGGCGCGAAGACGCAGTTCAGGCCCGCCGCCGTGGCTTCGGCGGCCGTGGCCCGGCCGACGCGGTAGCAGAGGTCCGGGTTCCCCGCGGCACCGAGCGACATCGGTGGCGGGAAGGTGGTCGCCCCCCTCAGCTGCTGGCCCAGCCCGCGCTCCAGGTCCGACGCGAGCAGCAGCCGCTCCGCGGAGGCGTCGCGCAGTCGCATGAGCAGCTCGGGGACGGCGCCGGGATCCCCGCCGAACACGATGTACCCCCCCCACGGAAAGCGCTCCCGCTCTTCGACCAGCGCATCGGCATCCGAGCCGTCGTGGTCGCGCACCGGGACGCACACCAGGCGGCAGAGCCGCGCCCGAAGCGCCCCACCGTCCACGCTCACGGCCTCTCCTTCCCTGCTCAGGCGGAGGCGCCCGGAACGAACGTCCCGAGCACGGCGCGCCGGGACGCGCCGGTGGTGTGCGGAAGGTGATTGGGCAGGCCGCGCGCGGCGAGCCAGCCCAGCACCGCGAACGCGATCGCCTCCTTTGCGTCGCCGTCAACGCCCTCGTCGTCCGTGTCGCGCAGCGCGGCCCCCGGGAGATTGTCCTGCAGCGCGCGGCGCACGGCCAGGTTGCGCCGGCCGCCGCCGCAGAGGAGGACCTCAGCCGGCTCGCCGCAGAAGCGCAGCACGGCCTCCGCGGCTGAGCGTGCGGTCAGCGCGACGGCTGTGGCGAGTGTGTCGCGGGGCGCCAGGCCCAGCTCGGAGGCGCGCGACGCGAGCCGCTCCACGAACGTGGCTCCGAAGAGCTCTCGCCCCGTGGACCGGGGGGGGGACAGCGCGAAGAATGGCTCCGCCAGGAGCTCCGCCAGCAGCCCTGCGTGCGGCTGGCCCTGCAGTGCGAGCTTCCCGCCCAGGTCGTATCCCTCGGGCGCGAGCCCGTGACGCCGGACTAGCGCGTCGAGGACCATGTTCCCGGGCCCGGTGTCGAACGCCACCAGATCGCGTGCGTCTCCGCTACCTGGGAGCCAGGTCACGTTGGCGATGCCGCCGAGGTTCAGCACGGCGCGCGCCGTCCCTCCGCGCTCCAGCAGGAGGAAGTCCACGTAGGGGACGAGCGGAGCGCCTTCGCCCCCCAGCGCCACGTCGGCGCCCCGGAAGTCCGCCACCACGTCCCGCCGCGTGCGCGCGGCGATCACGGCCGGCTCGCCGAGCTGGAGCGTGGCGGGATATCCTGCCAGAGTCCCGCGCGGGTCGTGCCAGACGGTCTGGCCGTGCGAGGCCACGATGTCCACGCGCTCCAGGGGGAATCCCGCCGACGCGCAGACGCCGATCGCCGCATCGGCGAACACCGCCCCCAGGCGGGCGTGCAGCGCGGCCATCTGGGGCACGCGCAGACCGTGCGCCTCGAGGACGGCATCGCGAACCTCCTGCGGATACGGCACCGTCCGAAAGGCGACGAGGTCCACGCGGACGCCCATGCCCATGCCGCCGCGCGACTCGCCAGCCACGCGGCAGAGCGCGGCGTCCACGCCGTCCGCCGAGGTGCCGGAGATCAGACCCAC
Organism: Gemmatimonadota bacterium; assembly: GCA_013696835.1. GTDB lineage: Bacteria > Gemmatimonadota > Gemmatimonadetes > JACCXV01 > JACCXV01 > JACCXV01. The sequence continues at coordinate 10,674 of JACCXV010000294.1, forward strand.
CACGTGGGCGGGGTCGGGGACGAGACAGGCGCGCGATCCCCGGGAATGGGAAACGCCGGCCCCCCCGGCTGGGGGCTCCAACCGGGCCTGGCTCACGCCAGGAGGTCCCTGACGAAGCCCGCCCGCTCCTGCAGCAGCCGCAGAGCCGTCTGCCGATCGACGCGGCGGCGTGCCATGACGAGCGCGGTCTTCACGTTCCCACCGGCGCCGGCGAGCAGAGCGCCCGCCTCGTCGTCGGCGATCCCCAGGAACTCGCGGAGGATCCGGCGGCCGCGGTCCTCCAGCTTCGCCGCCGTGACCTGCAGGTCCACCATGCGGTTGCCATAGACCTTGCCGAGCCCCACCATCGCGCTGGTAGTCAGCATGTTCAGGACGAGTTTTGTCGCCGTTCCGGCCTTGAGCCGGGTCGAGCCCGTCAGGATCTCGGGTCCGACCAGAACGGCCACCGTCACGTCGGCAAGCCCGGCCAGCGGGGCGTCGGGCACGCACGTCACCAGCGCCGTGCTCGCCCCCGCGGCGCGCGCCGCCTCCAGCGCTCCGGCGACGAAGGGCGTCGTTCCGCCGGCCGTGATGCCCACCACCGCGTCGAGCCCCGCCACGCCCCTCTCCCGCAGCGCGGCGAAGCCCGCCGCGGGATCGTCTTCGGCTCCCTCCCGGGCGCGCACCAGCGCCTCGGGTCCGCCCGCGATGACTCCCTGCACGAGGTCGGCAGGCACGCTGAACGTGGGCGGACATTCCGCGGCGTCGAGCACTCCCAGGCGTCCGCTCGTCCCCGCTCCCACATAGATCAACCGGCCGCCACGCACGAGCGCCCGCAGGACCAGTAGCGCGGCCGCCTCCCCCTGGGACAGCGCGTCTCCCACCGCCTGCACGGCCCGCGCGTCCTCGGCATGCATGAGGCGCAGGATCTCGCCCGTGGTCATGCGGTCGAGGAGCGCCGAGGCGGCGTGCGGCTGCTCGGTGAGCAGGTGTCCCCGGTCGGCGACGCGGCCGGATGCAGCCGAGGTGCCGGCGCGGGAGAGATCTGGAGAGGGCACCGGGATCGCGGCCCGTTCCTGCGCCGGAGGCTGGGGAGGAGGCATGGAGCGGGAGTCTGAACGGCGGCCGGAGCAGGGTCAATGGGGCGAGGCAAGCTCGCCGGGCTTGACGAGCGACCTCGGCCGGGGCCAACGAGGCGAACTCGCCGGGCGGGCCGAGAAGAGCGCTTTTTGTCGTCCCGCCCGGCGAGCTCGCCTCGCCTGTGCAGACCGGGCCGCGGGTCCCGCGCGTCTCGAAGCAGCGGGACCCTGCGGGGAACTGTCGTGGCGTTAGCGGAGAGGGACGGAGGCCGCGCTCGTGAGCTGCACGTTGAGTCGGCTGCCGGCAGGGACCACGACATAGGAGTCGCGTGTCGCCTCGCCTGCGGCGGCCCCGGCACCCGCGCCGATCACGGCACCGATCACGGTGGACTTGGTGTCGCCGCCGATCACCTGGCCGAGCACCGCGCCCGCACCGGCGCCGATCGCGACGTTGCGCGGGATGTTGGCGCTGCCGCGGACCTCCTCGCCAGCCTTGCCCGCGAGCGCGCCCGAGACCGGCAGCCACTCGCCATTCGCCAGCCGAACGCGGTCGAACGCGAGATCGATGTAGGCCACCTCGCCGGGGTTCCCGGCACCGTTGATCGCGGTGACGTGGCCCTCCACGAGCGCGCCGGCGGGGATCACCACCTGGCCGTCCACGTTGACGTTCTCGGCCGTGCGCGCAGCGACCGGATCGCCCACCTGGTTAGTCTTCGTTGACAGGTCCGTCTCCGTCGTCACGAAGAAGTTCGTGCCCGCGGGAACGGTCGCCCGCAACGGGCGAGGCGCCGGGCGGGGAGTTTCGTCGCGGTTCTCGCGCTCCCGCGGCTCGGGCTCCTCCACCGGACGGCGGCGCGCGGTACGCCGCGGCTCCGGCGGGGCCTCCTCGCGCACGACCACGATCCGCTCGGGACGGTCCGCCTCGGCAGCCGCGGAAGCCGCCCGGGCGGATTCCACCGAATCCAGCACGGCCCTGGCATCGGCGGCCGCATCGGCGGTCTCGGGCACCGCGATTACCGTCGTATCGCTCGTTTCCGCCAGCTCCTCGTCCTCGGTCTGCTGGCAGGCCGTCAGGGCGCCGACGGCGAGCAGGAGGCTCGCGAGAGTCAGCTTGAGAGAGCGCATGAGGATGTCTCCTTCCGGTTCGTCATGGGTGTGTTACGTCACCACATTGGGACGCCGTGTGCCCCGTGAGGACACGTCGGAGCCGCCTCGGTTCGAGATGAACGCCGTCCATGTCTGAACTTACCGCTTTGTCCGAGCCGTATCCTGTATACCCCGGGAGCAAGCCTTGTGCCCTCCGGCGCTCCGAACCTGCATCACCGGCCGCCTGCCTGTAGATTCCCCCGCTTCATGTCCCTCGATCAACTGCTGCTCGCGCTCCTCGTCATCTGGGTCTCCGCGCGTGCGTTCGGTGAGATAGCCGAGCGCATGAACCAGCCCGCGGTGCTCGGTGAGCTCGTTGCGGGCGTCGTGGTGGGGACCGGCTTCCTCGGCTGGATCGATCCGCACGACGAGGTTCTGCACCTCCTCGCGGAAATGGGCGTGCTGATCCTCCTCTTCGAGATCGGGCTTGAGATGAGGCTGCCCGACCTCCTGCGCGTCGGGGGCGCGGCCACCCTCGTGGCCCTGACCGGCGTCGTGCTCCCCGTCGCGGCCGGGTACGCGCTCGCGACGGCCTGGGGCGCAACTCCGGTCGCCGCCGTGTTCCTGGGCGCCACCCTCGCGGCAACCTCGGTCGGGGTGACCGCACGGGTTCTCAGGGACCTGGGACGACTCGCCTCCACGGAGGCTCGCGTGATCCTGGGCGCGGCGGTCATCGACGACGTGCTTGGCCTGGTCCTCCTCACGCTCGTGACACGCGTTCTCGCGGGCGAGCCGCTCTCCGCCCTGGTCGCCCTGCGGATCGTGACCATCGCGGTCGCCTTCCTCGTGGCGGCGCTGCTGATCGGCCGACGGCTGGCCCCGCCGGCCCTGCGCCTGGCAGCCAGGCTCCACGGGCGCGGGGGACTCATCGCAGCGGCGGCGGTCACGGTGTGCGCCTTCGCCTTCGTGGCCGGCCAGGCGGGCTCGGCGGCCATTCTCGGAGCGTTCGCGGCAGGGCTCGTGTTCGCCGAGACGGACCGCCGCGCCGACATCGAGCGCGACGTGCGGCCGATCGCCTACCTCTTCGTGCCGATCTTCTTCGTGGTCGTGGGCGCGCAGGTGGATCTGCGGGCCTTCAATCCGCTCGCACCCGGAGGCTGGCGCCTGCTCGGCGGGGTGCTCGCCGTCCTGGCAGTCGCCATCGCCACGAAGTGGGCCGCGGGGCTCGCGCCCTTCTGGCTGCACGGCATTCGCAGGAACGTGGTCGGCGTGGGGATGGTGCCGCGCGGGGAGGTGGGGCTGATCTTCGCGCAGGTGGGACGAAGCACGGGGCTGCTCGACGCGCGGCAGTTCAGCGCCCTCGTGCTCATCGTGATGGGAACGACCTTCGTCGCTCCGCTGCTGCTGCGCAGGCTGCTGCCGCCCGATCGCGATGCGCTGGCCAGGCCGGACGACACCCCGCGCACGGGACCCGTCGAGCGGCTCGTCGCCGGCACGTCGTGAGACGGGGCTCACCCACTCGCCGCGGGGGCGAGACGCACCAGGGTCTCGATGTGCGGCGTGTGCGGGAAGAGGTCGAAGGGCTGGACGCGCTCGACCGCGTACGGCGCCGGCGCCGCCGTCAGGATCGCCAGGTCTCGTGCCAGGCTGGCGGGGTTGCACGAGACGTACAGGAGC